>DATNQT010000630.1:0-10311 GCA_036703885.1 Candidatus Sericytochromatia bacterium | reverse complement strand
CGAAAGAACCAGCTTTTGTGCACAACTCCTCCAATCGCTGGGAGTTGATCTTTGGAAGGCTCAAGTGGAAGTGCAGAAAATTATCGGTTATGGCTCCACACTCATAGATAGGCAAGTCCCCTTGACTCCCAGAGCAAAGCGGGTTCTGAGATTGGCTAGAGAAACAGCTTCGCGGCTAGGCGATGACGAAATTGGTACAGAGCATCTTTTGCTGGGTTTGATTCGCGAAAAAGATGGGGTATCAGCTATCGTCCTCAAAAATTTGGCAGTCAATATTCAGAATTTGGAACAACAACTTCTCGAACAACTGCAACAGTCCAAAATGGAGGAAGAGGAGCCGCCAACCTTACCACAAACCCTGATAAAAACTAGCCGATTTAACTGGAATGTGGCTAGTGAGTCCTCTAATTTTGAACGTCCATCAGATTTCACTTCTAGTGAAATTAGCCCTCGTCTTAGTGCAAGGTTACTGTCTTGGGTCGAACCTCGCCAACTTGGACGTGTAGTTAGTCAAACTGGCTTTGGCTTACCCAATGGTGATATTTTGGTCGCGCGTCTAGCTTTCATCTCGCGAGAACGTTTAAAGCGGATACCACGAACCTATCCCGAACTACTACCTGATTTGGTAGTGGAAATAAAGTCTGCCTTTGATCGCGTATCCCTTCTCCAGGAAAAAATTCAATTGTTCTTGGTTCAAGGAACACAGGTAGGGTTGCTGATTGACCCGGATGAGCAAACTGTGGCTTGCTATCGCCGAGAAAGTGAGGTCATTATGCTGAGGAATGGCGATATGTTAACAGTCTCAGAGCTACTGCCGGGATGGGAAGTTCCTGTGTCTGAACTTTGGCCTTGTGTATTTGATTGAACCTTATCAGGACTTACGCACGTAGCCTATATGTAGGGTGGGCATTGCCCACCCTACCATTATCAATAGAGTCTAAAAACTCAATTTGCGTAAGTCCTATTTATCCTTGAGAAATCTATCCGCCGTGGACTCAAGTCTCCGGCGGGTCATTGAGAAGGCTGCAAGCTCTCAGTTAAACAAAGACTCGGTGTTCTAAGGAAGGCATCTGGACACGCACTTGTTTGAGACGAACGGGGTCAATTTCAGCGATCGCAACTCCGGGTGTATCTCCAGCATCAGCTAAGATAACGCCCCAAGGGTCAACAATCATCGCGTGACCATGAGTTTGACGCATTGCATAGTGACGCCCCGTTTGTGCCGGTGCAATGACATAGCAGGTATTTTCAATTGCTCTGGCTTGGAGAAGGACTTTCCAGTGGTCTTTTCCCGTGTAGGCAGTGAAGGCAGCGGGGACAAACAAAATATCAGCCCCTTTATAAGCCAAGTGTCGGTAAAGTTCTGGAAAGCGCACGTCATAACAAACAGAAAGCCCCAAGCTGCCTAGCTGTTCTGTGGGATAAACAGGAGGTAACTGGGTTCCAGACATCACTGTGCTGGACTCCCGGTAGGTGTTACCGTCGGGCAAGTTGACATCGAATAGATGGACTTTTTGGTAACGGGCGAGTTCAGTACCGCTAGGATCGACCAGGAGAGCGGTGTTATAAACTTTGCTGCTGTTTACAGGAACAGGAAACCCACCTCCTAAGATGGTTACCTGAAAGCGCTGTGCCATCGTTTTGAGGAATTTTTCACTCTCGTTAGCGATCGCCTCAGCTTGAGCAATTTTGTCTTCCTCTGTGCCCAGGAAGGAGAAGTTTTCGGGTAAGCTGACAAGTTCGGCACCCCGACGCACAGCAAGTTCTATGAGTTCCTCCGCCTCAACCAAGTTTTTTTGCAGGTCGGGCAGACTAGTCATCTGAATTGCAGCGGCAAGATAGGACTTCATTTTTAGTGAGGGACGGACAGTTTATGGCTAAGTTTGGGTAAATATAACAGGCAACTCCTTTAAAGGCTACACCAAAACCTCCAACATCAGGATACGGCGCGTGTTCTTTCTCCAGAAGCTTTCCTAATGGGGAGTGCTATCCAACAATATTGAATTTTAGATTTCTGCAATAGCACAGCTATTTGTAGCTTACTGCACCTTTCTGAAACAGAAGTAGGGATATGGTAGTAGACTCCTATAAGCGGAATAGGGCCTAGTAGCTTGGCGTAAATAACCGACTCATCAAGCTCTCCCTTCTTCTATCTCCTCTGGAAGTCAATAGACTTCTGCCCTCACACTAAAAGCTCCATGCCTATCTGTATAACGTTTGTATGACGCCTGCATGACGCTTGCTATTTAGGCATATCGTATCTTACTATGTTTTTTTAAAAGGTACCTATCTTACCTGAGACAGATAATTCACTTCTATCCATCGGGTAAACTGCACATTAAATACTGCACAAAAGTCTAAAATAAGGTGGGTGACATAATGTAAAGAAATATAGTTAATACGGCAATTTTCTCTACAGATCAGGAAGGCTTTGAAACAAAACAGAAGTAGCTACGTCCTTCCTTAGAAGAGTCGGCTCAAGTCAACCAAATCTTTTAGAGGTTGCGCTCAGGCTAACTCTGGGTGCGAATGAGGTTTTGTCAAAATCTTGTATTGCCTTTATCTACCAAGCAAAAGAGGGAAGTGTAATGAGTCGAATCCGGGAAATTGTCCAACACGCTTTGACAACAGGTTATCTAACAATAGAAGCAGAAGAGCAGCTACGCCAACTGTTAGTAACGAAGTACGAGTGGGAAGACTTTAAGGCTTTTATTAGATTGCAGCAAGAAGCAATGGAAGGACGGGTGAGGCAACAGTCTCGTGAGTTACTGCACGCTAGGCAGCTTGCTTGTGGCAATTTTAATGAGGAGGTAGCGATCGCTTCTTGAATCAGAGGTGTAATTTTAAGACTGCCACTTTCCTGAAAACAAGCGATCGCCTTTGCGTTAAACTCAAATCTACTCTGTCTGCCATCACCACAAGGCAGGCAGTCTATGCTCTTTTCTCTAGCGTTCCTAAAACCGCTAACCCTTGCTAATCCGTATTAAATTTACCTGCGGAATAGGAACAATAGATGCTATTCAGGGTAAGGTTTAGAAAACTTCATCTTAAACTTAGCCTGTGGATATCTCTATCCTGATCAAAACCTTTATTGCTGTATTTGTCCTTGCTGATGCCTTAGGCAATATACCTATAGTTTTGGTTCTGACTAAAGGCATGGAACCAGAACAGAGAACAAAAGTAGTTGATCGGGCTAGTATTGTGGCAACAGGTGTGTTGCTCTTATTCGCCTTTGGTGGTCAGTTCTTTCTGAATTACTTAGAAATCAGCATGGGTTCTTTGCGAGTAGCGGGGGGATTGCTCTTGCTCTTAATTGCCTTAAAGATGCTGGAGGGAGAACTAGATACACCCATCGTTGAAGAGGAACGCGATATTGCGATTACTCCATTAGCATTACCTCTGTTGGCAGGACCGGGAACGTTGACTACTGTGATGCTAATGATGTCTGAGTCTCCGATGGCTCATTTAAGTGTGGTTGTTGGTATTGTAACCGCCATGATCGTGACGTGGTTTATTGTACGTCAGGCAGGTCGGATTGACCACTTGATTGGCCCAGAAGGTGCCTTGATTATCATGAAACTTTTAGGTTTTCTACTAGCAGCACTAGCAATCGAAATTGGCAGTGCTGGGATTCGCGAACTGTTTCTGGTGGGATGAATAAAGAAAGGTAGATGGCAGAAGGATTTATTCTTCTGCCGAAAGCACGAGGCATATAAGCGATGAAAGAAGCCAATGGTATCAATCCCCACTGCCTTCTTCAATCAATAACTAGTTACCTAAAAGCCCGTGACGAGGATTGAACTCACGACCTCACCCTTACCAAGGGTGTGCTCTACCACTGAGCTACACGGGCAATTAAAAATTAAGTTAGTTTGTGGTGGGCCGAGCTGGATTTGAACCAGCGTAGGCGTAGCCAGCGGATTTACAGTCCGCCCCCATTAACCACTCGGGCATCGACCCATTTGTCCCACAAATATTGATGTTAGCACAGCTAGTGCCGAATTTAAAATATTTTAAGAATTTAAGGTCACTAGCTGCGCTCAACAAGAATTGAGATTGAGCAAGCACTGGGTATCATCAGCTTTAATGCCTCGAAGAATCAGTCATTAGCCGCCAGTATAGGCAGCTTGCAGCGCCCAGAAGACAAGGACGGCAATACTGCCCAAAACTAGCACAGCCGAGATAGCGATCGCCTTTGGGCTATCGGCTCCCTTGAACTTCATGATTCCACGATCTAGGTCTGACATATCAATCTAACTCCTCGGTTTAATTCAAGCGATGCAACAACTCGAATACATCTAGGTCTAGATTAACGAGCAAAGGTGATGAGTTCATGATTCAAAAGGTTAATTTAATCCTATCGCTAAAACTCTCTAGCAAGCCTTAAGAAGCAAGCGAGCAGCCTAACAGCACGCTGCGAAGAGCGCGTCCAAGAAACAAGGAATGGGAGCCACTGACTACACGCTTGCCAACACTACCAGTTCTAATAAGAGCCTGCGGTCACAGGACGAACATTTACATCACGACGCTCTTGATTCAATGGCTGCCAGACTTGTCCATCCAAAGCCATCTGCTCAATTTGACTCGCTAAACGGAGAGCCTTGAGTGCCTGTTCACCACCAACAGAAGGCTGATTACCGCCCCGCACACAGCTAACAAAATGTTCTAACTCCGCACAGAGTTTGTCAATGTTACTCGTGTAAACCTTCTCAATCAACCCATCCTGGCGATAAAGCACCTGACCATAATCAGTCCGACAGTTAGCTGTCATTTGGCGGTGAATCAGAATTTCGTTGTTGAGGAAATCTGCCTCAGTCAGAGAATCTTTGCAATGAGCAGCAATCCGGCGAATTTTACGATGCGTCACTTTGCTAGCCGTCAAGGTGGCGATTATACCATTAGCAAAGCCCAAAGTAGCTGTTACGTAGTCTAGATACCCGGAATCTGATGCACGGCTGCCACTGGCTGTTAACCTGGCTACAGGTGCTGCTGCTAGTTCCAAAAGTAAGTCAATGTCGTGAATCATTAGATCCAGGACGACAGAAACATCGTTAGCCCGGTCTGAGTAGGGGTTCATCCGGTCAGCTTCTAGCGCCAGTAACTCTTCTGTCTTCAGAACTTTGCCAAGTTCCTGAAACGCAGGGCTAAAGCGTTCGATATGCCCAACTTGCAGGATGCATTTAAACTCAGCTGCCGCGTTCACCAAAGACTCTGCCTCGGCAATACTAGCAGCGATCGGTTTTTCAATTAAGACATGAACTCCCGCTTGCAGGCAAGCCATTCCAACTGCGTGATGCAGCTTTGTCGGTACGGCAACGCAGACTGCATCCACATAAGGGAGAAGCTCGCGATAATCTTCAAAAAAGCGGACCCGGTATTTACTCGCCGTGTCCAAACCACGCTCTACATTGATGTCTGCTACACCTATTAATTCAACGTCTTTTAGAAGACTCAAAACACGGGTATGATGCTGTCCCATGTTGCCAACGCCGATCACGCCAATCCTGATTGGCTGCGGCAGACCGCGCTGCAAATGGGTATCTAGATGTCTTTGGCATATGCTATTTTGCACTCTTATTTGCTCCTCCACCACGGGAACTAAGTCGATTTACTTACTCTCTTGCCGCCTTAAACCATCCAGATAGTACCACAGCACCTCCAAATGTGAAGAATTCCAAAGCTTTGCCCAGATCCCTTGGATTAAGAAGGTCTTTAAAGCGGTCATTGTGCTTTTATTGTGGTTTTACTGGTTCTAGAGTGATTTTAAGGATGTGTCAGTTTCTGGGTTGTCCATAAAGACGTTAGGAGAGACTAGAAAGTTACAGGGATGGAGAAATAATGAGTTTGTTCTTGCAACAACCTGGCAAGGCTCTATAGGCTGAAAGTAGATGCTTATTTGATTGCGCTCCTACTAGCTCATAAAAGAGGACTTTTATTTTGAAAGCAATAATTTTGTTGTCGGGAGGATTGGACTCTTCTACGGTTCTTTATCAAGCCAAGGCAGATGGTTATCAGTGTTATGCACTTTCTTTTGACTATCAGCAACGGCATCGACGGGAACTAGAATCAGCAAAAGCGATCGCACGTTGCGCCAATGTCAAGGAGCATCAGGTAATAGGCTTTGACTTGCGGCAGTGGGGAGGTTCGGCATTGACGGATGATGACATCGACTTACCCGAACACCGCTCTCTCGATCAAATGTCTCAGAACATCCCCATCACTTACGTTCCTGCTCGCAACACGATTTTCCTGAGCTTTGGCTTATCTTATGCCGAAGCGATCGCTGCTGAACGTGTATATGTGGGAGTCAATGCTTTGGATTATTCTGGCTACCCAGATTGCCGTCCTGACTATATCGAAGCGATGCAGCGCGTCTTTGAGCTGGGGACCAAACAGGGTCGCGAGGGACAAACCATTAAGATTGTAACGCCTCTGATTGACCTCAAGAAAACTGCAATCATCGAGCTAGGCGATCGGCTAGGAGTTCCTTGGGAGCAAACTTGGTCTTGCTATGCGGGTGATGATGTCGCTTGTCGAGTCTGTGACTCCTGTCAGTTGCGACTTGCCGCTTTTGCTGAACTGGGATTGAAAGACCCACTTCCTTATAGAAATTAGCGGTCTTTTATGACTTTTGGGAGAAAAAATTAGGGTCAGGGAAGCTGTACAACGGTTTGAAGAAGTCTTGAGGATTAATCCTGATAGAACCCCCTCATACAGACTCAATAGGAGCTTTTGTCTTCACCAACACAGTGTAAATTAATAATTCTTCATGCTTTAGATAGAGCGATATAAAAGCTATTTAGTATCTCCTAGAAAGAGGAAAGATAGTTTTACTGTTTTTGAAATTGAATGTTTAAGAAACTGCGGGAATTTACAACCTTGAAAGGAAACACAAGTATGAAGCCTTCTAATTTATCCAAAACGGTGTGGGCTAGTGCTTTTGCTCTAACTATAGCCACTCTCCCTGTAGCTTTGTCTGCTTGTGATCAGGGCGGCGGTGGTACTGGTGGGGGTTCAGATACTACTACTACTCCAGGCGGTACGGGTTCCGGCACGGATACAACCGGAGGCTCAGGTTCCGGCACTACTACTCCAGGCAGCACGGGTTCGGGTACGGGTACGACCGGAGGCTCAAGTTCCGGCACTACTACTCCAGGCAGCACGGGTTCCGGCACGGGCGCGACTCCAGGTAGCACACCTTCAGGTACTAGCAGTCCCTAAAAAGCTAGCTCTGCCAGGAGCGTTATAGAGTGATGGGTTCAGACTCTGGAAGTTACCCGTGGGGGTAACTTCCGTTATAAAGTGCAGCTTCAAAAAGAATGATTATGGAAAGTGCGCCGGAACTTTCCATAGCAGTTCTTAAATGAGTTGAGTCCAACCATCCATCTCCTGACTCCTGACCCCTATTTTTAAGCTAGCTTAGTGGTTACCGTTTTTCATAAGGCTGCCCATCGGCGGCGGGTGGAGTAGCCTTCCCACCGAAACCCGCAAGGATAATTACTGTGAGTATATAAGGAATCGCTTGATACACCTGCGGGGGAATATGCCCTAGCCACGAACCAGCACCCGCTGCCGAACTCAAGCTTGCCGTGCGAACCTGAATTGCTGTCCCAATACCAAATAGCAAAGACGCACCCAACGCACCAAAAGGAGTCCAGCGACCAAAAATCATTGCCGCTAAGGCAATGAAGCCACGTCCCGCACTCATCCGCAACGTAAAAGTGCCTACTTGCTCTAAGGTTAACCACACCCCAGCCAAACCTGCGATCGCACCTCCAATAATCGTATTTAGATATCGCACCTTATAAACATCAATTCCCACTGTGTCCGCCGCACGGGGATGTTCCCCCACAGCGCGAGTCCGCAAACCCCAAGGCGTATAGAACAACACGTAATGGATAACGAAGGTGAGAATCAACATCGCGTATACGATTGGTTGATGTCGGAAGAACAGCTCTCCCAAGATGGGAATCTGGCTCAAAAGTGGAATTGGCAAAATTGGGAACGTTCCTGGGGAAGTAGGCGCACCGCCACCAGTCGTCATCCAACGCTGAAATACCCAACCCGTGACACCCCACGCCATGATATTAATAACCGTGCCACTGATAATTTGGTCAGCTTTAAAGCGAATCGAGACGACAGCGTGCAGCCACCCCAATAGTGCACCCGTCCCCAATCCAGCAATCAATCCTAGAATTAGGCTAATAACTGTTGCTGGTAACGCCCCTGGACTACCAATCGGCGGATTACCCAACATGGCACGGAGCGGCACGTTGATGTACATCGCTACTAACTGAGACATCATTGCACTGGTGAGCATCATCCCTTCGATCGCAATATTCACGATGCCAGCGCGTTCTGACGTAATGCCTGCATATGCGCCCAGTGCGATCGGGGTAGCCGTAATTAATGCCAGCCGCAATAAACCCGTGAGCGTATCAAGAGCCATTTGAGGTTACACCCTTGAGAGTTTTTGTAGGCAGTGTTCATCCTACTGCATCTGATTCAGTTTTCCCTCACAGGTGATAGCTGCAAGTGTTTTTGATGGGGCGATTCTTATAAAAAGCTGTGCTAAGGCAGCCTCACCTTAAGATAAGTTACATTACTTAACTAATTTCTCACATCCTTAGTAATAATATATTCCTCTAAGTACGGGAAATCATAAGAGGGGTCAGCAACCTCTTAAAAGTTAGCTTTGTTCTTAACTTATTGGCGCTAAAAATTAGTACGCCTATTTGATTGAGGCTGTCACCTGTTATTTAGTATTCCTTATACCGTTAACCCTATGGCTATGACGGGAGAGGTTTGCTGGAAAAAACTTGAGCGATTGATTGAGGTAGTTCATGAGTCGGATGACTGGATTTGTTGGGCGTCGTAATTTCTTGAGGTTTGTCGGGGTGGGAGGTGTTGGTATAGCGGCTAGCGCTGCTGGTAGTAGTTTGCTTTGGGATGCACAGGAAGCTGTTGCTCAACAACCATCGGCTAGTCCTCAACAAAAACCTCAGCCAGTTAACCCTGATGAAGCTCTCAAAAGGATGATGGACGGGAATAAGCGCTTTATTGAGGAAAGGCGTTTAAACCCTAACTCATCCCGGTTACGTTTGCAAGAAACTGCCGTAGCTCAATATCCGTTTGCTTGCATACTCGGCTGTGCGGATTCAAGGGTACCTGCGGAAATTGTCTTCGATCAGGGACTTGGGGATTTATTTGTTGTTCGCGTTGCTGGTAATGTTGCCAGTCAAACGGCTATAGGCAGCTTGGAATTCTCTACAGCGGTATTGGGTGCTCAGCTAATCGTGGTGCTTGGTCATAGCCGATGTGGTGCCGTATCAGCAGCAGTCAAAGGCGATCCACTCCCTGGTCGGATTGGTGTTTTTGTTGAGGAAATCAAACCAGCTGTAGAACGGATCAGATCCAAAACTGGCGATCTTGAAGACAATGCAGTCACTGCTAATGCACAATATCAGGCTCAAAAATTAGCAGAAAGCTCAACGATTTTGGCTGGATTAATCCGAGAAGGCAAACTAAAAATTGTTGGTGGTCGTTATGACCTGGCTACTGGGAGAGTCACGATGGTTACCTGAGGTGAATCAGTAAAGCAGACTTGACTGGTCGCTTGACCGGATTGCCATTTTCGTTGACTTTTCCGTAAAAAGTCTTGCCTTTGTAATAGAAACTAGAGGAGCTTCCCCCATCCAGATTCATTGCTTCTTCAACGCCCTTGGTTTTCATGAAAGCTGCTAGGGCTTGCAAGGACATCCCGGAAGTGGTGGGAGCTTCTGGCTTTTGAGCAACCATCATCCATAAAACGCTACCATCACGGGTAATACCAACAGCACTCCGAGCGTTGGGTTGGCTGCTTCCAAGCGGGTCTCGTATGACTTCCCCATTGGAGAAATCTAAGAAACCCTCTTGAAGCGAAGAAAGCTCTGGTAACAAGCGGGGGCCACCTCCCAGAACATCCACTAGCCGACAACCTGGAAGAGGAGGCTCTGTGTGAAGGCTAATGTCATAACGGATAGTTTGACCGCACAGATAGCGCCGGAACTCTGTTCGGTTGAGGATTTTTTTCAAGTAAGGCGCTAACTTGGGATTATCGATCAGCCGTTCGTTCTGATTGGGGTCCGCCACCAGAACCCCTTCCACTACAACGATTGAAGTCGATTTTTGGTTGACTGGATCGAAAAAGCCGCCGTTAATTGCCGCTACTGCCTGGTGTTTCTGGGCAAAGCTCTCCAAAGTGCTTACTTCTTCGGATACTGCCGGAGTAACTGAAAAATGACTCGAAGCTGGAATCAATAGGGTGTGAAC
>DATNQT010000629.1:0-7847 GCA_036703885.1 Candidatus Sericytochromatia bacterium | reverse complement strand
TGTAGGAATTACTGCTTATACCAAGTTCGGTTAATCACTTCGTAGATAAGTAGGTAGGCTGGAATAAACAGAATTATGTTACGAAACCTAAGCCTACCTGAAATCCTTACCAAGGACTAATGACCAATGACCAATGACAGCTAACCTCCTACAGTCAGACATTAACTAAGGCCACTTGAGCGATCCTCATAGTTGTTCAGTAAATCTGTAAACACTTGATTGAGCTGTCCGGCGCAACAATCCGCTTTCGTCATCACTTTGGGTGAAGGGAAGAAGAATGATTTGATAGCGCTAATAGAAAAATTGTTCATTTGTGGCAGGCGTATCGCGATTTGCTGATTGCCAATGGCTAGAACTTGAAACCAAGTCGCCATTGTTGGTGGCAATTCTTTACTCAAACGCAAAGCCATTGATGGGGTTGAGAGAGATTGGGCGTAGGCGGGAGTTAAAAACGGTTGATAGATTTTTGCTTCTGGTGTTAACTGCTTGATGAAGGCTAAACTAACACCCCGAACGAGCTGCCGCAGGGGATCGGCTTCCTTACCGATATGCTCTTTAACAAGAGTACTTCGAGCTAAAGCGGCGTTGAGATTGCCTCGGTCAGTTACGCTCAAGTGAGTGCCACCAATCGCGGAAAGAAGATACTTAGAACCACCTAGCTGAGAAAAGGCTCGCAATTGATTGTCGATGGACGGTGTAATCGCGTCTTCCGTGCCAGTTAAAAATAAGGTTGGGACCCTCACTTGAGCTAGACCATTTTTTCCAAACAAATGTCCTGTCACGGCATTAAGAGCAATCACTTGTACGATCCGTCGATCTTGCATTTGCACCCGATCTCCCGGCAAGTCAGCGGCAGCACACTGGAACCAGTCAGCGGGTGAGCGTCCAAGGGGACTGCGATTTTTACAATTCTGCCGCAGTTCTTTCAAATTCAACTCTCCCCCAGCCAAAACTAAGGCGGTGTAGCCTCCCAGAGAGTGACCGATAATGCTGACTTGTTGAGTATTAAGTTTCCCTAGCAGGGGTCCGTTTTCCCGATCAAGGATAGCTAGCTGATCTAACATGAAGCTGACATCCTTGGGTCGGTCAAGAAACTCACTACCAGGTAACAAATCAC
This sequence comes from Candidatus Sericytochromatia bacterium, assembly GCA_036703885.1. Lineage (GTDB taxonomy): Bacteria > Cyanobacteriota > Cyanobacteriia > Cyanobacteriales > Coleofasciculaceae > CADCTM01. Next base: position 6,730 of record DATNQT010000629.1, on the reverse strand, counting down.
CTGGATTACCACTAATTGAGACTCCGTTGAGCCAGCTAAAGTTACTGCCGGGATGCTCCAGGGAAGCGACGGTGAAACCGTAGGAAGCCAGATGACGTGCTAGGTAGGTTAGGAATTTGCGGTCAGAGCCAAAGCCGTGGGAGAGGACAATGAGTGGACCTTCGGTCTTGTCAGCCCAATAGAGGTCTACAGGGATTGTGCGATCGCGTTGTTGATCTTGTAGAATCACGGTCTGCTCCTGCACGTACTGAGGACCAGGGCGATCGGGTTCAAAGCTGGGACGAAAGGTTGCTCCGTCAGTGACAGCCAGTTCTTGCTCCAAGATTGGACCCACAGCTAGGCTTTGCCAGTAAGAGGCATTAAGTTCAAGCGCAATCCCGATTGCCGAACTCGCATCCACGGTAACGTTCTCTTCTGGGTAAGCCCGTAAGAAACCTAGTACAGAAAGACCATTAGCTTGCCTTGTTGCTAAAAATAGCGCGGCTTGTAATTGCTCTACACTGCTATTGGGCAGAGCCTCAGCAATTCTTCCCAGTAACCGTGACCCATCGGCTGAACGGAGTAAATCGTTGATGAATTTCTCTGTCATGTTGGGGTCGATTTGCAGGTGTTTAGTCAGTAACTGTCGCACCTGTGGAGTGAGTACTGCACTAAAGGGTTTGAGAGTGGGTGGTAACTCGCCAGTTGTTGCAAAGCTTTCTAAATCATTAACTGTGACAGATTGCTCAAATGGCCCTAAGCGCAAAGTTAGGCGTTCAGCGGCAAAAACTGGTGCGGCGAATCCCCAAGAGAGAGCAACGAAGACCGTGCACAGAGTACTTTTTGCGAGCTGCGCGTTGCTGTTTACTCGCTTCGCGATCGCTTTGAGTTGATGTCTTGAACTGCCTTGGTTCCTGCTGGGAGAACACCGAGATGCCCTGCCTCCAGAGCGATTGAGCTGAAACTTCATAATGAGTGATGTTACTGCGATGTGAGTGAAGCTATTAATAATTTTGCGCAAAGCCAGTCGATTCAAGCTCTACAAGTTGCCCCTGCACCTGCGACATATATTATTTTTGTTATATCAGTTTGCTGACTGGTACTGACTAGGATAGACATACTTCTGTGAGAAGATGTGCCCTACATTATTGAGGAAGAGGCGGCGAGGGGGAGAAAACTCCTACGCTCTGATATTAGTCTCAAGCTCTAAATTCATCCACTTACCCACTCTAATCAGTCCCTCCTGTTCTTGGGTTATTGTTCAATGGTATGACTGTTCTTAGGCAGAGGGTGTAGTTAAACTTGATACAGTTCTTGATACTGCTCGTAAGCTCGGTTGATCGCCACTGCTCTTTCATGGGCTTTTACACTCTTGTTGATATCGGGGTGAAACATTCCTACCAATCGCCGATAAGCCTTTTTGACTTCAGCTTTAGAAGCGTTCGGTTTAACGCCCAAAACTTCCCACCATTCTCCAGAACTGGGTGTCAGGATTTCCTCGATTAATTCCCAGGAAGTACCGTAGAGGACTTGATAAATACGATTGAGCGGCTCAATACCCAGTTGGGATTGAGCCGCCTCATGCCATTCAATAAAGGCACTCCGAAGCTTGTATTTATCTTCTCGCAGCGCAAACCTACCTCGTGTGGAGAATGTTGAAAAATTGAGGCGTGAGTGATGAGAGTTTTTTTCTGGCTCGAAGAATGGATCTTTGCCCTCTGGTAGAGCTTCCAGCACTTGCCGAACCGAAGGATTAGGTTCTGGTAATGTTAAAAGCAAAGAGAGTTCAGGACAAACCTGCTGAGATTCAGGATGGCTTGACCATGACCAATAATTAACATTCGGTTTTGCCAGCAAGCTCGTGTAAGGTGAGAATAAGCCCGTTTTCTGGGCAGTGGTAGGCGCTCCGACATCCCAAAAATCGTTAGATTCAACTTTGACCGAGTCGCAATTGACTCGAATATAGAATCCCGCTCCTGAGTCTTGCAGGCGGATCAAGCCACCTCCCCACTGACGAAGATACTCATGAAGGTTTTCCCGGTCGAGGGTGCGATTGGGAACACCCTGTTTGAGTAGCTGATCTAAAAATTCCCTGGTGAATTGGACAGCTTGGATGTGAGTCGCTAGACTTCTGTTTGTCTCAACCTCGACGCAATCGAATTCACCAGGAAGTCCCCTGACTTGTGCCCTAGCTTTGAAACTAATAAATTTCGCCCGAACCATTGGTAAGGCGGAGATCGCCGTGCCTTTGTAAGTTTCGGTGTAGATTTCTTTGCTTTCCCAGAGTCGCTTCGCCTCATAAGCGATCGCTCTTTCCTTAGCCAAATCTTCCCCTGAATCGGAAGTAGGCTTGTGTTTCGGAATTGCCTGACGTTCGTCGTAGAGCCAATAACGGGGGTACTTGTCGTTTGGAGGTTGCAGGCATCCGTCGGGGCCTAAGTTTTCCCTTGGCTTCAGTCCCGCTTTGAAAAGTTCGCTTTTGGTCTTCAAGTAGTCCGGTACGTCAACCCACCGCCCGAAACGGGGAACGCCGGGACATTGGTTGGCGGGAGGAGTGCGCCATTTCCAGCGACAGCTCGTACAGTAGCAGCCGTAGTCAGTTTTAGTGAGGTTGTGTTTGGTCAAAGCAGCTCCGCAGCAGCATCAACGTCGGCTTGGTTTCCTTTAATGTAATGCGATTGGTAATGTAAGGCGATAGGTGGTAGGTTGTCCATAGTCTGTAGCTCAGAAGCTCTCAGGAACACAAATTTATTAACCTCCAGAGTCTACAACTTAGTAATCTACAAGAGAGGCGATCGCCTACTGACCAAACTCCGCCCTTGCCTGCTCGACAATTTCAACCGTTACCACTTCTAATTCAGCCGCACGCGCCAACTGCTCGATCCGTTGACGAGCTTGAGTGCGAACGAAATAGGGAATATTTTTCAGCTTGGCTTTGGCTTCAGGCGTCCAGTGCAGGGCGTCTGTAAAATCAGAGCTACTCACGATTGTAAGCCTCCAGCGATCGGCAATTAGCTTTTTTGAAGCTAATTATAAATAGGCGAAGGTAAATAAACCTAACTATGTAAAGAGGTGTAAAGAAGTGGGCTACTCATGTGCCCTTGCTTCGGAGTAAGTATGCATAATTAAATTTAAAGCGCAAGGGCGTGGTATCCTCGACTTTCCGTGAACTACCTCTGAAAGTAAGTGAGTCTTGATACAGCCAATAGCCTAATCCAAAGAGAGCCAATATGTCCGAGAACATAGATGACCTTCCTGAAGGAGGGATGGGTATAAAAATAATGTCGGAGCTAGCCGATGAGCTAAGTTATACCCGTACTCCCGATTGTAAAAATTGTCTATTGATTGTGAAAAGCTATCAACAACAAGGTTTTAATCCTTCACAAGATACCCAAAAAAGGGGTGTTTTAGAGCAGTTAATTAATTTTTTTTTAACCCGATTGAACTGGCTTAAATACAAACGCTATCGACAACAGCGGTGTGACACTCCCCTCAAAAAAATCCATCTTCAAGTTAATACAGAACTCACGGCTGTAAACCAGGTTATAGATTGGTATGAGCAGTTGAAGCATCTACCAATTTCCAAGACATTTTTGGAGCAATGCCTACTAATGTTAGTCGAAGGTTTTACTAACGCCCTTCGCCATGCTCACAAAGATTTGCCCTTGGAAACTCCTATTGAACTCGAAGTAATTGTATTCAATGAACGCTTAGAAATTAGAATTTGGGATTATGGACAGCCTTTTGATTTAGAGGAAAAACTTAATACATTACGGCGTGAATTTGAAGAATTATACCAACTTAAAGTAAATTATACGCGAACTTTCGCTAAACGGAATTGCCTACTAAGGGTAGCTTACCTAACAGCTATGCAGTTATTTAAAAAAGTGAAGGCTCACTTATTGTTGTTGACGGCGAGAGAACAATTGAATCGCTAAAAGTGCGATTCCAATCACAATAAAAGAAAACACTGTTGTCAATGTTCCCAAAGCATATAAGGCTGGAGACGTGACATTAGTTGTCATACCGTAGATTTCTAGAGGCAAGGTATTTTTATCACCTGCAATCAAAGCACTACGAGCAAACTCATCATAGGAAAGGGTAAAGCCTAAGAGTGCCACTCCAATTACACTCGGCGCAATTAAAGGAAAAACAATTTCCCAAAATGTTTTAACATCCGAAGCACCTAAATCTCTCGCAGCTTCTTCATAAGCCGGATTGAAGCGATTGAAAACTCCAATCATGATCAAAAAGGCAAACGGTATTGTCCAAGTCAAATGACTACCTAATACAGAAGAGTACCATTGGGTTGGTAGATCGAATCGACTGAAGACAACTAAAATGCCAAAGGATATTAAAATACTCGGCACGATTAAGCTAGAAATGGTCAGGTAGAAAAGCCCTCGCGAACCTAAGAATTGACGACGAAAGGCTAAACTTGCCATCACGCTAATGACAACAGTCAAGACCATGATTATAAATCCTAGTAAAAGCGATCGCCCAAAGGGTTCCACAAAGTTTCCAACCCGTTGCGTCTGGAATATCGCAGAAAACCAATGGAGACTAAACCCTTTCATCGGGAAAGTCAAACCTCCATTCGATCCTTGGAAGGATAAAATGAAGATTGTAATCATAGGACCATATAAGAATAAGACAAACAGTCCAAAGAAGGCTGCAAGTAGATAAAAAGAAAGAGAGCGTTTCTGGAGTGGCATGGCTTATAGCTCTTTACGAATATCGACAACCCGTAATATCCCAACAATGATGGCTAAGGTAATCAGTAGCAGAATTACAGCATTAGCAGCGGCTAAAGGATACTGTAAGCTCCGAATTTGATTGCTCATTAAATAGCCTACTGACGAGGTTTGTCCACCGCTCATCAGCCGTACTGTAATAAACTCTCCCATCACTAATGTGACAATAAAGATTGAGCCAATAGCGATTCCGGAGGCAGACAAGGGGATGATTACTTCTTTTAAGACTTGGAAACCAGAAGCACCCGCATCTCGTGCCGCACTAATCAAAGACTGGTCAATCCGCATCATACTGTTGAAGATAGGCACAATCATAAATAGAGCATAAAGATGCACCATTGCCAAAACGACAGAAAAATTAGAGAACAAGAAGATATCGACTGGTGCGTTCACTATTTTTAGCGCCATTAAGGTTTGATTGAGGATTCCTTCTCGTCCTAAAAAAGGAATCCAAGAAATCATCCGAATAATATTTGACGTTAAAAACGGAATCGTACAAACTAAAAATAAAACGATTTGCCAGCGTAAGCTTTTTACGTGAAATGCCAAGAAGTAAGATACTGGAAATCCAATTATTAGACAAAATAACCAAACCAAGGCAGTAAATTTGAAATTATTTAAGTAGGTTGTAAAGTAAGTAGGGCTGAATATATCTTTATAATTATCTAGGGTAAAGCCTGGAGTCATCGTATAGCCATTGAAGTTCCAAAAGCTGACGACGACAATCATCAGAATCGGTATTACTAAAAATAGTAATAATACTAGAAGTTGCGGAGTAATCAATAAGTACTGCTGAAGGAGGTTACATTTTTTTACCATTAGATTTGATACTTTACTCCAGAACGATCTTCTTTAACTCACCCCCTCAGAAACTAAACACAATTTCATAAGCCTTGCTAGTGAAGATTCTTCGGGAGAATAGCATCTATCTTACTAGTCTCAATAACCAAGTACTGCCGTTCTTTTGAGCTGCCTCTATTTTGTAGTTTTGTTCTTTTTCGAGTCTAGAGCGCAAGGGCTTTAGTAGTAGAGTCCAACTCAGTGTTTTTCTCCCGTCGTGAGAAGCTTTTCTAGCAACCTGTTGGGCACCTTCCTCAGCCGAATTCGGTAGTTGGGTCATATCCTTCTTGATAATAAAGTTCTGACAGAGGCTCTAACTCACTCTGTTGAGCATGATGTTTAACTTGAGTTTTAAACACCAATCGGTCACTAATAACATAGTTAATAACAGCATTTAATAACACACCTACTAAGGTGTTAATTTGATAATTAACACCTAACCAATTTAACAAAGGAAATACAACAAATATCCGAGATAACACTGCTGTCCCAGCTGCTATGTGGTAAAGAGGGAGCTGTCGCAACAAAACTTCTCGAATTGTCCAAGTGCCGCCCGGCCAAACCCAAATTCGAGAGACGAAAAAGCTAAACACCAATGACAGCTCAATTGATATTGCATTGGCTAGGTTTTGTAAAATATCTGTTTTAAATCCTAGTACATCAATCAGTAAAAAAATAAGCAGTAGGTTGAATGCAGCTGATACACCACCGCCTATAAGAAACTTAAATATTCGTTTTCCGAATAGTTTCTTCATCACTAAGACGCTCCTTTAAATTCAACCAGGGTTGAAAGTTGAAATGCATCCACCAAAGCGTATCCTTAGAGCCATCGATTGATATTTTGGTTATAAATTTCTTTTAAAATATCGGTGATTCCGTAGGTCAAGTTCCATTCGGGATAGTGCTGTTTGAACTTCTGTACATCACTAATCCACCAAATGTGGTCTCCTATTCTATTGGTTTCTGCATAACTCCAGTTAAGTTTTTTATCAGCGATCTCTTCACACTCTTGGATGGCTTCTAACATCGAGCAATTACTGAAACGACTACCCCCGATGTTATAAACCTCAGCCACCCTAGGAGCCTGATAAAAATGATAAAAAGCATTTACTAAGTCATAGCTATGGATATTGTCACGAACCTGCTTTCCTTTATAG
>DATNQT010000628.1:0-11865 GCA_036703885.1 Candidatus Sericytochromatia bacterium | reverse complement strand
ATCATGTCTATCTTTTTTCACGAACAACTGCATAGAACATCCGCCCTAATGGCACAACTCCAAGACTTCCCCGTGACAGTATGCGGTGCTGGAGCATTAGGGGCAAATATTACTGAGAACCTTGCCCGTTCCGGCTTTGGGAAACTGGTGGTCATCGATCGCGATCGCATTGAAGAACGCAACCTCTCCACTCAGCCTTATTACAAATCGGATGTCGGGGCGTACAAAGCAAAAATTCTGAGCAATACTCTTTATCGGGCATTAGGAGTAACTGTAGATGGGCGTTCTAAAGAATTAACTACAGCCAATGCTGCTCAACTCCTGCGCGATACTAGCCTAGTAATTGACACTTTCGATAACAGCGTAGCGCGTCAAGCTGTAAAAGATTATTGCCAAAAAGCTCAGTTACCCTGCCTCCATGTAGGGCTAGCTAGTGATTATTCAGAATTAATTTGGAATGAAATTTACCGCGTTCCTTCACCAGTCAATGATGATGTTTGCGACTATCCATTAGCAAGAAATTTAGTAATCCTTACTGTTGCTGTTGCTTGTGAAGTAATCATCAATTTTGTAGCGTCTGCACAACAACAAAGTTTCACCGTAACACTGGGGGATTTTGCCATCAGACCCTTTGAATTGTAGAAATCATCACGCTACAATTCAAATTCTGACTCCTGACCGCTATTTGAAATTAGGTTTAGTTCTTAATTTTGAATCGATGCGAACCTCACCATTGTGGTTGTGCTGCAATCAACGCCTCAGCTTTTGCAAGTGCGACTGGTTTTGAGAAGAAGTAGCCTTGTCCAAATTCACATCCTAGTTCCCGAAGTCCTGACAGTTGTTCTGGCGTTTCAATCCCTTCCGCAATTACATCCAAGCCTAAATTGTGAGCCAACATCACGATCGCTCGGACAATTTTGCTAGGACATCTATCGTTATTACTTACCACGCTGCTATCCATACGCTTGATAAAAGACTGATCGATTTTCAAGGTATTAATAGGAAAGCGATAGAGTCGGCTCAAAGATGAGTAGCCAGTCCCGAAGTCATCGATACCCAGTTGAACTCCTAACAACCTAAGATGCTCCAGTATCTCAGTAGGGCTTTTGCCTGAGGCTGTCTCTACTGAAGATTCTGCATTCTCCATAATTGCACCTTCGGTAATCTCTAGCTTTACATTCTGCCGTTCTACGCCAGTCTCTTGCAGGATTTGGTCAATTGTTTCTATTAAATCTGGTTGCACGAACTGCCTGCCAGAGAGATTTATACTAATAGTTAAATGCTCATTTGGAAAGGCAAGCTGCCAGTCCCTACCTGTAACACAAGCTTCGCGCAACACCCACTCCCCAATCGGGATAATTAGTCCTGTTTCTTCCGCAACTGGGATAAACTCACTTGGTGAAACTAAACCGCGAGTCGGATGCTGCCAGCGAACCAGCGCCTCAAACCCAGTAATCCGACCCGTAGCAAGTGAGACAATTGGCTGATAGTAAAGTCGCAGTTCCTGGCGAAGGATGGATTGTCGCAAGTCTGTCTCCACTTGCAAGCGCTCTACAGCGTGCCGATGCATGGTTTTGTTAAAGATAGCGTAACGATTCTTGCCCAATGCCTTGGCTCGGTACATTGCCATGTCCGCATCCCGTAAGATGTCTTCTGGGGATTCATAAGCAAATACACTCAGAGCAATGCCAATGCTAGCAGTCGTCAACACTTCCTGTCCTTCTAACTGAAGTGGTTCCCGCAGTTCTATTTGTAGTAGATTGGCAAGGCTAAAAACGTGACCGATATCTGTTAAATCGTTGAGCAAGATGGCAAATTCATCGCCGCCGACACGCGCCACCGTATCGCTCGATCGCATAGAAGCTTTTAGGCGTTCGGCGATCGCAATTAACATTTTGTCTCCTGCTTTATGACCTAAGCTATCGTTAATTACCTTAAATCGGTCAAGATCTAAAAACAGCACAGCAAACAAGTAATCTTGACATTTCTGAGTGCGTTCAATGCAGGTTTGTAGCTGCTTCATAAAAAACACCCGGTTGGGCAACCCTGTCAAAGCATCGTGAAAAGCTGCATAGCGTAATTCGGCTTCGCTTTGCTTGCGCTGAGTAACATCTCGTTGAATTGCCAGATAGTGAGTAATCTCCTCAGTTGAATTCCGGATTGGTTCAATATGCCATTCGTTGTAAAATGCTGTACCGTCCTTGCGGTAATTAATTGCCTCGCCGTAAAAAGTTTCTCCCTTTCGCAAGTCTTGAAGCAATCGATCTAAAACCGCACGCTCTGTTTTTGCTCCTTGTAGGATACGTGGCGATTGACCTAGAACATCCTCTGCTGAATAGCCTGTCATTTTCGTAAAGGCTTTATTGACAAAGACAATTTCTGGACCTGGAGATTTTAGCTGTGTGGAGGTAATTAAAATTGAATCTTCAGCGTGTTCGATCGCTGCTGCTAGAAGTCGTAGATGTTCCTCAGCTTGCGTTTTTCTAGTAACATCGGTTGCCAGCCCCACAAGACCAATCACTTCACCCGTTACTCCCTGCAAGGGTATTATTTGGTTTTCATAAATATAGTTTTTTACTTCTCCTCTCCAACTCCTCTGTTCACCGTTTAAGGCATGGCGGATGTTTGCCAAGATGTCTGGATACTCACCAAATACTTCAAAGACTGACTTACCCACGACCTCGCCAGCTTGCAGTCCCAGAGCCTCTAACCCTTTTCCTTCAGATAAAGTAAATATGCCATCCTTATCAATGCCGTACAGAATAACTAATGAGTTTGCAATGTATACACGCAACAGCTGTTCGCTACCCATTGCGAATTTACTCTTAGAATTTTGTGGCAGTATAAACTCTTTCAAAGAATTATTTGAAGGTAAGTATCTATTACTTTCTAGCGGCATAAATGCGTTTTTTTATCTTGGGAAACTGCCTTTACAAGGCTTAAGCAGATATTGTTTGTAACAGAGTTTAAAAGCAATTATTTTCATATTAATTCTTATCCATTGTTGCATCTATTACTCTAGCCATTTTAAAATTCTGAAAAGATAAATCAAGGGTCAGGAGTTAGAATGTCCGCATCTGTGCTTAGTTGACACGAGGGAGATGTAAGCGGAATTTTTACAACAAACTCTGTGCCTTTTCCTGGCTCTGAAAAGCATTGCAGTTGTCCCCCATGTTTTTCGACAACAATTTGATAACTAATTGATAACCCCAGACCCGTGCCTTCTCCCACAGGTTTGGTTGTAAAGAAAGGGTCAAAAATTCTTTGCTTGACTTCTTTAGGAATTCCAGGACCATTATCTGCAATCCGAATCACAACACTTTTAAAGTTTTGATTGGGCTGAGAACACAACTGCGTGGAGTCAGTCGTGCTGAGTTCTGAGGGAAGGGTGGTACTTGGAATTTCCTGTAATCCCTCATCACTCAACGCTTTCAACTCAGCATTGTTAGCGCAACAGTCTACAACTTCGGTAGAAATTTTAATAATACGCGAGTTATGGGCAGTTTTTTCAAACATCTGGGTTGAGCTGCACCAGTAGGGGTGGCGATCGCATTTTTCCAAAGCATCAACCGCATTATTGAGAAGATTCATAAAAACTTGATTGAGTTGCCCTGGGTAGCACTCTACTGGCGGCAGGTTTCCATACTCTTTAATCAACTGGATGTCAGATGCTTCCGGCTTCAAGCGGTGCTGCAAAATCAAGAGAGTATTCTCAATACCTTCATGAATATCCACAGGCTTGCGCTCTGATTCATCCACCCGCGAAAAGTTTTTTAAGCTAAGGACGATCTGACGAATACGGCTTGCCCCAATATTCATTGAATTGAGCAATTTTGGAAAATCTTCTATGAGAAAGTCGAAGTCAATAAGCTCGGCTAGATCTATAATTTCCGGTACGGGCTGAGGATAGTACTTGGCATAGAGCCGCACTAATTCCAACAGATCGTGAGCATATTTATCAGCATGACTGATATTGCCGGAAATGAAGGTAACCGGATTATTAATTTCATGAGCAACACCCGCAACTAACTGTCCCAGACTCGACATTTTTTCGGTCTGAATCAGCTGAAGTTGAGCTTGCTTGAGTTCTTGCAGGGCTTGTTCTAGCTGGAGTGTTTGCTCTTTTAGGATCGCTTCCGAGGTACGCAAGGCTGCTTCAGCCGCTTTTCTTTCTGTGAGTTCATCAGCGAGTTGCTCGAAGAGTGCGGCTTGTTGAATTGCTACGCTCAACTGCACGCTCATCTGTCTGAGCAATTCTACAGTTGATTGCTTCCATTGCCGCGTCCTAGAGCATTGATGGGCAACGAGCAGCCCCCAAAGCTTGTCGCCCTGCAGAATCGGAACGATGAGGCTAGCACGTACCTGAAACTGCTCTAGTAATTCAATGTGACAGCGACTTAGATTATCGTTATAGATATCGTTAATCGCACGAATTCGACCTTTTTGGTAAAGAGGAGCTTTGGTTTCCACAAAACAGTGGTCTTGAATATTCGTTCCTAGAGCGGGCTTCCATTCTTTAGCCACTGACTCCACGAGAATTGTGCCGTTCCAATCTGCGTCAAAACGGTAGATGAGTGTGCGATCGCACACCAAAAATTGTCGCACTTCCGTAACAGCCGTTTTAAGTACTTCATCAAGGTTCAATGACTGGCGGATGCGCTGATTTATCCCACTAACCAGCTTTTCTCTCTCGGCTTGCTCCCGCAGCCTCGCTTCTGTTAGCTTTTGCTCGGTGATATCGCGAAACGTCCAGATTCTGCCATAGCACTGACCATCCGACGATAAAGCGGGAGCTGAGTAACAATCAAAAACCTGTCCGTTATTCAACTCAATTTCATCGCGGCTGATTAGGGTTGGATTTTCATCAAGATACTGCATCTTGCCAAAAACCCTTAAAGGCTGCGCGATTGAGGGTAGTATATGGTCAAGTATTTTCTGTTTGTCTCCTGAATGCCTTATTTCCTCAGGAATGTACCACATTTCGCAAAACTGCTTGTTATAACTGGCGATCGCTCTTTTTTCATCAATCACCAGAATTCCATCAATCGCGGACTCTTGTTGCGCCAATAATAAAGTATTACTGCGTTGTAATGCTTTTTGCGCTTGCTTGAGATTAGTGATGTTTTGGGTCATCACCATCCCCGCAGAGATTTCTCCGTCTTCATTGGTTACTGGCAAGGTAAAGACGAGGTAGCTTTGATTGCGGAAGGAATACTCAAAAGTTGTTGGTTCTCCCGCTAGTGCCGCCCGGTACGCTGGCTCAAACACTTCACACATTTCAGGAGGAAAAATCTCCCTAAGTGTCTTGCCTTCCACTATTTCTTTAGAAAGCCCAACCCTTTTTAACTCAACTCCTTCCGCAATTAAGTAGCGAAAATCTCGGTTAAACAGTAGTACTGCCCCATTAGGAAAGTTTTTTGCTAGGGTGCGGTATTGCTCTTCACTTTTCCGTAGTGCTGCCTCTGCAAGTTTGCGATCGCTAATATCGCGGACAAAGGCGCAGTTATACTCCTCGCCGTTGAACTTCAAATAGTTTAGTGTAATTTCTACAGGAAAGACCCGACCTTCTTTGGTTTGATGCTGAGTTTCTCTGGTAAAAGACCCACGTTGCTTAACGTCTTGCCAATGTTGAGACCAAATTTCTGCTGGAAATCCTAAGTCAATGTCGTGGATGCTTAGGGTCAGCAGTTCTTCACGAGAATATCCCAATGAACGGCAAGCTGCCTCATTGACATAAAAGAACTTCCCGTCGGAGCGAACGTAGAAGGCGGCATCACCAGAGCGGTCGATCGAGAACTGCATAAACTGTAGTGTCTCTTCTGCCAGCTTGCGCTCTGTAATATCTGTTTGGACGCCGATAAAATGCGTTACTATCCCCGATGCATCTCGTACTGGCGAAACTGTTAGATCGTTCCAGAACAGCGTGCCATCTTTTCGGTAATTCTTTAAGACGACTTGACATTCTTGCTGTGTCCGTACCGACTGGCGAAGTCGCTCGACTGCTTGTGGATCGGTATCCGCTCCTTGTAAAAACCGACAATTGCGTCCGATCACGTCTTCTTTGGAATATCCTGTAATTTTCTCAAAAGCAGGATTGCAATAAATAATGGGATTATCAGGAAAGCGAGCATCGCTGATCACGATGCCGCAGCTTGTTGCTGCTAGCGCACGGTTGTACAACCAGAGCATCCCTGTCTCTAAGTTTTCCTCTTGATGGGCGTATGATGCGCTACAACTGGCTTGCTCGCTTGCCATTGATTTCATCGCAGTAAATTTAGCTACTCGCAGTAATAACTTAGAAGAAGTGAACTGAGCTAGTTGTATCTGCCCTCTCGATTACCTTAAATAAAAGATACAAATAAGTTAATGCCCCCCAAGGTAGAAACCGTAGTAGGGAAGTCTAAAAGCTAGAGCCTAGTTTCTGATAAAGTTCTTAAGCTAACCTAATAACTAGGATATTCCTGCTTTTTACCCGTTTATCCTCACTTGTCGAGAGTCAACGTTTATTTTCCTTGAGGACGCTCATATAGATTGGCACTATTACTTCAGATTTTCAAGGTTTATACACCAACCTGAGATTTTATAAATCGATGTAAATATTTAACATCATTTTGTAACATTATATATTTTTTATAAAGAGAGAATATTAATTAGCCTTAAAAAGCCGTAACATTTAAGCTAAAAAAGACTGTAGCGATCATTCTTATCACCATCTTGCCTTAAACACCAAGATGAAGGGATGTACTACTATAGTCAACGCTACAAGCAGAGGCTTTAGTGCCTAAATGTATAGATGTAGTGCTAGTTCTTAAACTCTGATATTGAAAATGTCAGGACAAACCTTAACGCCTAAAAAAGTTCTCCAACCCATTGACCGTCTGGCATTAGGGATAATGCTAGTGCTGAGTCTGCTGATTAGCATATTACTGTTAAGCGGCGATCGCGCTGCCCCCCGCGTGCGAGATTTTAGTTGGCAGGATAAACAAGTCGGTGTAGAGGATAGTGCCTTTACCCTGACCTTTAGTCGCCCAATGAACCACGCTAGTGTGGAAGCAAATCTGCAAATCAACCCACCAATTCCCGGAAAATTTAGCTGGGCGGGGCGACGCATGGCGTATACTTTTGTATCGGCGCTCCCTTATGGCACTAAATATCAAGTGCAACTCAAGGGGGCAAAAGATCAGCAGTTTTCCAAGAATGAGAAAAAAGGAACGGCGATTCAGCCCTTTGCAGGTTCCTTCAGCACGCGCGATCGCGTCTTTGCCTACATAGGTGTGGATAAAGACGAACAGGGACGGCTAATTCTCTTCAACCTCACGACTCAGAAAAAAGTAATTCTGACGCCTCCTGATCTAGTGGTGATGGACTTTAAGCCCTATCCCGATGGCGATCGCATTTTATTTTCGGCTAGCGATCGCAAGCGTCAAGAGCAAGGCTTACTCGCCCAACAGTTGTACACCGTAACAACAGGACTAGCTTTTCAATCCCCAGATAAACCAAAGGCTTCTCCAGAAAACGTAGGTAGAATCGATCCCGTTTTAGATAGTAAAGATTACCAAAATTTGCAATTCGATTTATCGGCTGATGGGAAGACAATTATTGTCCAACGTCTCAACCGACGCAATCCGGCTGATTCGGGTCCGTGGATACTACAGCCTGACACTAAACCTCGACCCTTAGAAGCCACGGGAGGTAACTTTTTGATTACCCCCGATAGTAACGCTCTAGCGCTTCTTCAGGGACAAGGCGTGGCGATTTTGCCATTGAAGCCTGGAGCAAAGCCCTTGGACTTTATACCTAAGTTCGGGCAAGTTCTGAGCTTTGCCAGGGATGGTTCGGCAGCAGCAATGGTGCAATTTAATGCTGACCCTGCACAACCCACGCGATCGCTTTTTTTAGTCACCAACCAGGGCGTTCAGAAAGAACTGCTACGCACAACAGGTTCAATTCTTAGCTGTGAGTTTGCTCCGAATAAGGATACTCTCTACTGTCTACTTACCCAATTGATTAAAGGAGAAGAATACCAGGAGGAACCCTTCTTCGCCTCTATCGACCTCAAAGCCGCTAATGAAAACAAACAGACGCTTGTCAAGCCGTTAGTCGTCTTACCAAATCAACGGGATATTCAAATGAGTCTATCCCCAGACGGTTTAGCCTTGCTGTTCGATCAGCTAGGAACCCGTCCGCCTGCAGCCACCGATAATTTGAGAACCAATGAAGGGCAAGCGATCGCTAGTGGTATGCTTTGGTTGCTACCCTTGGTTGAGGCAACTCCTGCAAACACTACAGCTCAAGTGCAACCCGAACAGCTATTACCAGGTTTCCATCCGCGTTGGCTTCCCTGAGGATAAAGTGAACCTAATCTGAAAATAGGGAGTGGGGAGTGGGGAGTAGCCCTGTGTCTTGGTGTCAGGTTTTAGGTCAGGACTTACGCAGAACCTCTACTAGTAGGGTGGGCACTGCCCACCCTACTACTAGCTGTAGTGTTTAAATGAGCAATTTGCGTAAGTCCTGATGTGTTAGGAGTTCGGCGAGGCTCACTCGAGCCGTGGTAGGTTGCTCGGCGAGTCTTGGAGTTAGAAGTTCCCCTTGCCTCCTAATCTTTCCAAGTCAAGGTCATAGATTTTCCCCTAAAACCTACGACTTAACACCAAGAGATTAGATTTTTCTACATATGACTAAAAACAGGAGCGATAGGTCGGCAATGGTGATACTATTGCTATTTTTATGCGCTTTATAGGCTGCACATAGTTCATCATCTTTGTAGAGGCGACCCATGTATCGCCCCTACTAGAGGTTAATAAATTTGTGTTTCTGAACTAAATCGAACCCTACTCTCTATTTTTCCTCCTGACCCTGTCGAGGGCGAACCCGTGCAAGTACAGAACTTTCTCGATCGATATCGACAAGGCGAACGTGACTTTACTAATGTTGACCTCAGTGGAGCGAACCTGACGGGAGCGAGTCTCCGAAACATTAACTTGACAGGTGCTAACCTTGCAGGTGCTAACCTGAGTTGGGCGTCTTTAAGCCATGCCAAGTTTACCGGGGCAAGCCTAGAGCAAGCCGATCTTCGCAGTGCCACACTGAACAATGCCGATTTTAACCAGGCGGCATTGAGTCGAGCAAGGCTTAATAAAGTAGATTTACGTTTGGCAACTCTCCGAGAGGCTGACTTAAATTGGGCAGATTCGAGCGATGCCGATTTAACTGGGGCAGATCTGCAAAACGCACAGCTAGATCGAATTAATCTCGAACACGCCAAACTTAATAATACTCAGCTAATGGGCGCACAGTTGATGGAAGCCAATCTCCGTCGCGCCAGCCTGATTAGTGCTAACCTTACAGGCGCAAATCTGCGAGAAGCCTTTTTAGAACAAGCGAATTTACGGGAAGCAATTTTAGTAGGTGCTAACTTGACAGAAGCGAACCTCAATACTGTCTACCTAAGGGCATCAAATCTCAGTGAGGCAGATTTGCATCGGGCGATTCTTGTTGGTGCAGATCTGAGTGATGCTAATTGCGAACGTGCAGATTTCAGTCGAGCAAATCTTACAGGTGCTTATTTACTAAAAGCTTGCTTGCGAAGAGCAGATTTACTGCGAGCAATTCTTCAAGATGTCTATTTGTTGCGTGCTGACCTTAGTGAAGCTAATTTACGGGGGGCAGATTTGCGGCAGTCAGATTTGAGTGCGGCTTACCTGAAGGATACCACCTTGAGTGAGGCAAATTTGAGCGATGCTTATTTGTTGGAGAGTTATCTGATTCGCACTCAACTTGACGGTGCAGAACTGACGGGTTGCTGCATCCACAACTGGCATCTTGAGGATGTGGATTTATCTAAGGTTGAGTGTCGTTACGTTTTTACTCGGTTCAACCACACGACAAAAAGCAAGTGCGATCGCTACCCGGTTAATGGTAATTTGCTACCGGGTCAACTTGCTAATGAAAGTGCCGAAGATGATTTAACCATAGACGTTCGGTTTACGGACGCTCCCAACTGGGAGGCGCTGATATTTACCTTGACTCAGGTAGAACTAGAGTGCCAGAACATCCAGCTAACTATCAAATCTTATGAATTGATAGAAGGGCAATATGTGCTACGTTTGTCCGTCAATCGGTTGGTTAAAACAAAAGTATTGAGTCAACGCATCTTGCAGATCTATCCAGAGATGTTTGAGCGTTTTGCAGCGCAACGTCAATCCCTCCTAGACTTGCTAGAAATTAAAGAAACTCACGATTTACCGATAGAACTTTTTTCCCGACCGCTAGCGCCACCCTCCCCTCCCTTATCTTCAACAGACCGCCGACGACGAATGTATCAAGAGGTGGTTACTCAAATTCAACGCATTATCATGTCCCAAGATCCAGAGCATTGTATAGATAGTGTGCAGCGACTTCTGAAATTTTTGAATGAACAGAACATTTCGACTGAAGAAATCCAGAAGAAAGTGATTGGTAAGGTGATTATTAAGCGAGCTGAAAAAGACCAAATGTTTCAAAAGCAGCTGCGGCAATGGGAAGAAACGGCGGATGAGGTAGCTCGTTTTTCGATAGTAGGGCAGGCGGTGCGTTTAGCGATCGCTTTGATCTGGTCGAATGGAGAGTTGCCTTGAGGTTTAGCCGCGTTGAGTCATACTCCAGAAATTAAATTTTGAAAACCATTGCCTACCAATACGCGATCGCCAAGTAAAAATGAAGTTTCTTCGCATTATAAGCAATTTTCCTTACTCAACTACTAGTAGTCTCCACTGTAGTTTTGAGCCTCTGACCATTTAGCAATGTATCTTTAGATAGATATTATCTAAGCAATTACTTAACCAATTTTACAGAACTAACAATCTTATAAGGATGAAAACTTAGCTCCTTGCCTGTGTATATACATGACTTTGATATCGTTATTATTTATCCTAGATTATAAACTAAAATTTAAATTTTTACGTACTAACTGATAACACGTAAACAAATTGTGATATCAAATTAGCTCTGAATAAGGAATAAAAATATAGGTAGCGATTATCATCAAATGTCAGCTAAAATCGAACCCGACTGTGGTGTTTCGAGGAGTAATAGTACTGTGAAATTAGGTCTGAGCTTTGAAAAGGCAGCACCTTCAGCATTAATATTTGCAACTTTTAGTTGCTTGGCAGCTAGTTTATCTCCAGTTCAAGCTGCACCAGATATCAGCCCAACAGGAGCTGCACCGATTGCGTCTTCAAACCAACAATTCCAAGCCTCTCCAGAATTGCCAATAGCAAAAACCGAGAGTGCAGCCTCCCCTAGTCAGCCAACAGTCGCAGTACTGGCAACTCCAATGGCTGAATCGGCAATTCCTGCTTCGGGTGGTGACACCTCAGTGCAGACAATACAAACGGCAGTTAGCGACTTAGCATCTGCCACACCGAGTAATCCTCTGGGCGACTTGAATTGGGCTAATAGCTCAAGTGAAGTATTGGAAACGAAGGTAGAGGACTTGAGGAATCCCAAGCATCTTGAGGCGCAAGCCCTACCAACTCAGGAGAATCCTAACGAACCGATGTCGCCGACGGCAACGCCTCAGGAATCGGGAGCGGCAGAGGAAGATGACCCAATGGGTCAAGTGACTAATGTTACTCAGTTGTCAGACGTGCGACCGGGTGACTGGGCTTATGAAGCACTGCGATCGCTTGTGGAGCGCTACGGCTGTATTGCTGGTTATCCCGACGGCACGTTCAAAGGCAATCGGGCAATGACGCGGTATGAATTTGCAGCGGGTCTGAATGCCTGTTTACAGCAAGTTGAGCGCTTGATTGCTAGTAGCGGTAGAGATCTCGCTACCCGACAAGATCTAGAAAGATTACAACGCTTAGTTAATGAGTTTCGTCC
>DATNQT010000627.1:0-6640 GCA_036703885.1 Candidatus Sericytochromatia bacterium | reverse complement strand
TGGTGCTGTTGATACTAAATCTTTGCTGGATATTGCTTTAGAGGGGCAATCTGAGGAGTACAGGCGCAAAGTTTTGGAGTTGGCTTTTAAGGGGAAAATTGAGCCAACTGACCCGATTTTTCTGATTTTGTTGGCTGCTGGCCGATTGGAAGTGTTGATTCAAGAGAGTCCAAAGCCGGAGGATTTTGAGTTAGCGTTCGATCGGTGGGTGGGGCGGATTAATAAGACTCTGGCGAGTTACGAACGGGTGGCGGTTGAGAAGCAAGAGGGGCAAATCGCTGAGGCTGTCAATTCTCTGGTGCGTCAGACGGAATTGACTCGGTGGAGGACATCCGCTCTTGCTTTGATACCGGCTGCGGGTATCCTGTTGGTAGCGTTGGGTATCGGTGCTTTGATAGGGTGGATGGGTTTACTTTGGTCGCAGAGGGGATTTGCACCGGGGGAAGCAGTTTCTTTAACTCAGGAGCAGGCGGAGGCTTTGCGGTGGGCGACTAGCGGTGAGGGGAAGTTGGCTCGGAATTTGATGAAGTGGAATTCGGATAGTCTGACTAATTTAGAATGTAAAAAAGATGTCAAGCGTTTGGGGGTGACTCTGGAAGTTGCGGGTAGGCCAGCTATATCGGGATTCTGCACGATTTGGGTGGAACCTGTGGAAAAACGTAAGTTTAAGACATAAATCCTATGCCGATAGAGTAAAACCAAGATAGTAAATTTTAAAGTTTTGGAGTCTAGAGATGTCGAGCGATCGTTTGCGCGAAGTTGAGGAAAATTTAGCCCGTTATCGGAAACAGGTGTCAGGCAAAGAAAGAGCTTTGACAGCGAGCCACCCAGATGACTGGGAGCGAATTAAGTTGCAGATTGCCGACTTGAAAAAAGAAATGCAGCCGTTTGAGACAGAATATTGGCAAATTTTGGCAAATAAGTCAGAGACAGTCGCGATCGTAGAGCCAGCACCAGAAGTAGTCGTTGCCGAGATTGTGGAACAGGTGGGACAACTGCAAACCAGCCACCAATATTCTGATGAGGTGCTGGAATGGCTACAGAAAATTTATATCGAAGTTAGCAAGCCGGGAGTACCTGCGGCGGCTAAGTTGAAGGGGGCGCTGTCGCTGTTGCCACCATTTGTCAGTTTATCCTACGAAGCAGAGTTGGATACGGAGAACTTTTTGCGGACGCATTTCCCGACGTTTACAAAGTGGTCTAAAGCATTAGCAAAAAAGTCGTAGCCCTCGATTTCCCAACAATTCGAGGGGAAACTACAAAAGTAAACACTCCACAGAATCTTCCCTATAGTGGTGTAACTGAGTTTGTTGGGCGGCAACAGGCGCTGACAATGCTGCACGAACAATTACAGCAGAATAAGCCTGTGGCAATTTCTGCGATCGCTGGGATGGGTGGAATTGGAAAAACCGAACTAGCCTTGCAGTATGCGCTGAAGAACTTAAATGAAAACACTTATCTCGGTGGAGAATTTTGGTTACGAGCGCAGCAAGATGTAGCGACACAGATTGTAGATTTTGCTATTACCAAGCTGGGACTGAAAATACCGGAGGAGTTGAAGCTACCACAGCAGGTAGCTTGGTGTTGGCAGCACTGGCGAGAAGGCTTGGTGCTTATAGTTTATGACGATGTGCAGAAATATGAAGATATTCAGCCCTATCTTCCTCCTATAGATCAACGCTTCAAAGTTTTGCTTACAACACGCTTAGATTTACCATCTCCGGTGCAAAATTTGACATTGGAGGTATTGACAGAGGAAGCATCTTTAGAACTGTTGCGCTCCATTGTCACAGATGGGCGAATAGATCGCGAATTAAAGGTAGCAAAAGACATCTGCGAGTGGCTTGGCTATTTGCCTCTAGGACTAGAACTAGCAGGACGACATCTAGCTTGTAGAAAAGATTTATCTCTAACGAAGTTATGGGAAAGATTACAAGCGAAGTGTCTAGAAGCACAGGCTTTGATTAAAGCAGTGTCAGGAATGACGGTACAATTGGGCATAGCAGCCGCGTTTGAACTCAGTTGGCAAATGTTAGATACAAGGGCAAAACAGGTGGCAGGCTTGCTAGGATTGTTTGCCTCCGCGCCAATTCCTTGGGATTTGGTACAGAATTGTTTGTCAGACTGGGATGAAGAAGACCTGGAAAACGTGCAGTATGAGCAGTTGCTAGGATTGCACTTACTCCAACGAGTGAGTGAGGGAACCTATCAATTGCATTCGCTGATTCGAGAGTTTTTTAGGGTAAAACTTGAACTGTCAGAACAGCCGGATCAATTCAAACGAGTTTTTGCAACAACATTGGCAACAATATCTAAGCAGCTACCATACAGAGAACATCGAGATGCAATTATTGCTTTTGAACCAAATGTTCCTCACTTGAAGGAAGTAGCGAATAACTTCATTGGTTATCTGAGCGATCAAGACTGTTGTGAGCCTTTAACCGCTTTAGGACGATTTTATCGAGATCGAGGACAATATTATTCAGCCATACCCTGGCTTACAAAACGAGTAGAGATTTGTGAAGAGCGGCTTGGCTCTGGACATCCTGATACAGCAGCTTACTATTCTAATTTGGGGCTGCTTTTTAGTAACATAGGGGAGTATCAACAAGCTGAGAAACTATTTAAAAAAGCTCTAGAAATTTATGAATATCAATCGAACCCAAATGTCCATAATTGGGCTAATTGTCTTGATGGCTTATCGTCGGGAGTATATGCAAAAATTGGAAGTCTTGATGAAGCTGAAATTTATTGTAGAAAATCACTAGAATTAAAATTTAAATTAGTGCATTTAAATACAGATAAAAGTAAATTATTTAATGGTGATATAAAAATACTAGCTGATTACGCATCGGGTTTAGTTGGATTCGCTAAAATTTTGAATTTGAGAGGCAATAATGATAAAGCCATAGAATCTTGTTTAGAAGGTAAAAGAATTTTGGAAATGATCGAAAACAGGACGGAAAAAATTCATCCAGATAAACCTGATTGCCTTGAAGTGCTAGGGCTTATTTTCTATGATGAGGAGCGCTATGAAGAGGCTGAAAGCTTGCATAGAGAAGTTTTAAAAATAAGAACAGAGATACTTGTAGCTGGACACTCAAATATAGCATTCAGTCTTAATAATTTGGCTTCAGTTCTTGAAGCTCAAGGTAAGTATGATGAGGCTGAGCAGCTATACTTAGAATCATTAAATATAAAAAAAATAAATCTGCCAGAAGGACACCCTTCTGTAGTCATAACTCTAGGAAATTTGGCTAGGTTTTATGCTAGACAACAGAAATATGATGAAGCAAGCTCTTACTATATGAAAGCTTCAATCGGTGTTTCTAGAAAAGAACGTTTAGATATAGCAACTTATCTATTTAATTTGGCTACATTTTATTGGGAACAACAGAAGGAATCTAGTAAAGCTGAATCCCTTTACAAATACGTCCTAAAAATAAGGCAGCAAGAACTAGGAGACAATCACGATGATGTAGCAGCCTGTTTAAACAATTTAGCATCTATCTACAATCATCTAGAAAGATATGAGGATGCTCAAGATTGCTACCTAAGAGGTTTTGAGATTTTGCGCCAGTTAGGGAGCAGCTATACATCTGATGCAGCAATTATCCTCAATAACTTAGCTGGACTTTATGGAAGGGTTGCTGAACTTTATGGACAGGTAGAGTTATATGCTGAAGCCGAAAATTACTACAGTTATGCTTTACAAATACTAATTGATTGTCTAGGTCATAACGATCCTAAAACTTTGCAGGTTTGGGGAAATTTTAATGCCTTTTTGCATGATGTGATTGAAAGAGGTCAAACCGCACAATTGTCAGACCGCCCCCAGACACAGTGGCTTATTCAGGAACTTAGGAAAGCAAGCGAAGAATAGCGTGACTAACAAGTTAATTATATCGATAGCTATCGCCTCTCTCCACGCCACCCAACATGAAACATCAGATAGCGATTGTGCTCAGTTCTTACTTATAGCTCAGGTACGCTTCTTTTGGGTAAAATCTCCAGAATCCTTTCAGCTAAAGCATTACCCAATTCCCTTGGTTCCAACTTATGCAATCCACCCCCATATACACGCCCCTCACCCATCAGTGCCTGATCGGAAATCCGAGCTAGCGCCTGCCACACCTCTTTAAGCAATTCTGGCTTCTCTAAAAGTGCTTTGGCAAGAGCAGGTTTAGGATACAACATCAAGTAGACATTGGTAGCCGTCGCCCTTGAATGATTGAGGATCAATCGAAAAGGTCTACCTCTACCAGTATCCTGACGGCCCATATAGGTACAGAGGAACGGAGAAGGGGGACGCTTTTCCTGAGCATACCAGGGAGAGCGATGCTTGCACAAGTAGCGATCGCTAATTCCCTGCCTTACTCCCATCTCCAAATATTCCCAAAGCAACGGATACTTACCTTTCACCTCATCAGGGGGCAAATCACACGAAAGTAAGAATAACCGACGATCGATAATCGGATTTCCCAAGCGATCGCCCTCAATCTCATCAACTGATAACAGCCGGGGACTAGGCAAAACTGGCTTGAGAAATTCAAGAGGCAATTGGTAAGCAGAAACTTGCTCTGGTGTCAACACAAAAAAATTGTTCGCTCCCGTCGCCAGTCCCCGTTTTATAGTGAATAAGTCCTTAAGTTTCAACGGCTGCTCTTGAGAATTCACACTACCAGACATCAGTCCAAACTTAGTCCACTTAGCTGCACTGCGTAGCGACTCCACCGACACGATCAGCGACATTTTAGATGCTGTCAAACTCCCTCCATAGGTAAACTCAACAGCATGGTTAGCAGGTGGCAAAGCTTTCTTAAACCAAACCACTGCTGACGTACAGAGTGCATCTTCAAACTGCGCGTCAGCAGGATCGAAACAGTGAATTCGCAGTAGAGTAACGCGATTTAGCAAGTAATCTTTAATTTGCCGTCCGTAATTCACATCCATAAATCCACTGGGAATCAGCCACCCCGCTAAGCCACCAACAGCCATACTCGCATCCGCAATGCACAAAAAATGGCAGTAAAGACTAGCCAACTGACTGAGTTTGACTCCCGCTATTTGCTGTGCTAGCTGTTGCAGCCGCACCTTTTCAATTCGGTTTAAATGATGGTGCCGCACATAGGGGGGATTGCAAATGACTAAGTTAGCTTTTTCCTCGTCAGAGTTAGGGGGTATCGCTTGGGTAAAGTCAGCGATATTCAGATGTAGGGAAGTATCACTCCAAAGCTTAATCGCTTCGTTCCCGTAATGGGGGTCAATTTCATAGCCGACTGCTTTAACAATTTGCGATCGCCCAAATTGCTGCAATAATGCGGAGTAAAAAGAACCTGTACCAAAAGCCGGGTCGAGAAAACGAATCTTAATATCTGACGGCAACAGCATTGAAGCATATTTGAGGATATCTGCTGCCAGTGTTGGAGGCGTAGCAAACTGACCTAGCTTATTTCGCTGAGCCTGAGTTCTAGCTCCATCCAGTTGCGATTGCCGCAACATTCGTGTCAATTCAGTTTTCGCAGTTACATTCATATCCCAAACAGCCCCAAATCCTCAATCCGATGTTCCCAAACCCAGTCAATTCCTTCAGCAGCTTCATAACCCAAATAGCCACTGTCAAAGTAACCGCAAAGAAACAAAATAAAACGCACGTTATTGCCGTAGTTGCTCCTCAATTGAGTCATTTTAATAGCTTCTTCTTTGCGTCGCTTATTGGGATTGGTATAGTCACCGGCGGATTTCGCTTCAATCAGTAACGGGAATTCACCAGGGCTCGAATTAATTGGCGCGATCGCAACGTCAATAGGGATATTAATTTGTTTGCTACCGGACTGTAAAAGTACCGGGATATTGAGCCGAAACGAGAAAGTCCCAGGTTGCATTGTCTCAAAACTTAATCCGGCTCCTCCTCTAATGTACGAATAACCGCGCTGTTCTAGCCATTGCCTGATCGTAGCAAGCTGCCTTCGTTCTTGAGCGTTGCGAACGATTGGGTCAGAAATAGCACCGCAAAGGCGATCGGCTACAATTGTCGCTGCTCTTTGAACTTCACTATCAGTTGGTTGCTGTCCGCTTTCTAGCCAAGGAAAAATATCTTTGTCGAGCAGCCGTGCAATAATTTGACTGATTTTTGTTAGTTCAGCATCCAGAGTTGCAATGTCTGCCCGGGGCGGAATTCGCTGTCTCTCTTCCATGTTTTTGACCAGGTTAGGCGACACTCCAGCTAAACCGATCAGGCGATCTCGCGCAATTGGCGGCGCTGCCGCCATGCGTAAAATGGGCAAAACCTCTGGATGCTGTCCCAGTAATGCGGACGTGATGTTGGTCAGATTGGCTGTCTCTGCTAAGGCGGATTCAACTTGTTGAGTTGTAGCAATGCGAGTGTCGCGGTAGGCTTTTGGAGCGAACTGCATGAACCAATTGTTATAGAAGTCTACCGACAGGGCAATATCGGGTTTCCACAAGTGTGGTTTGTCGGCATTAACTGGCACTTCATCTCCTCTAATCGCGACCCTCGCCTAAATAGCTTAGATTGCTGGAACGTCTCTGTTGTATTATCCACCAAGGGGTTGCTCTTGAAGCGGATTTAGTCAACTAAACCCGCGCGAAGGGCTCTGACAGCAGCTTGAGTGCGATC
>DATNQT010000626.1:0-13549 GCA_036703885.1 Candidatus Sericytochromatia bacterium | reverse complement strand
AAGGAAATCAAAGACCTTACCATTGGCATGGAACTCGAAGGTATCGTTACGAATGTGGCAAACTTTGGGGCGTTTGTCGATGTCGGCGTTCATCAGGATGGGTTGGTGCATATCTCCCAACTCGCTGACCGATTTGTTGACGATCCAAAGAAAATCGTGAAAGTGGGACAGGTTGTGAAAGTGCGAGTATTGGAAGTCAATGAGCAATTGAAGCGGATTAGCTTATCGATGAAGTCACCCGATCAAGTAAAAAGCGATCGCACTCCTCAAAAACCCAGTAGTCATCGAGAGCAAAAACCTGCCACACTTAACGATCTCAAAGCAAAGTTTGGCAAAAAGTCGTAGTTGCCCAACTGTAGTTGTATTACCAACTATTGCAAAACTTACGGAACGAACTCCTTCAATTGTGTATCTCTATTGAACCAGTCACGTTTCAAGGTATTTCATGACAACTTCCCGCTCTGTTTTTTTGCTCAATAGTTTCTCTTTACTACTAGTTCTTGGTCTAATTGTTTATACCAAGCTGTTTGGTCCATCAGTAAAATCCTTATTCCTTCACCCTCCTTCCTATCCCCAGTTTAATATTGCTTTATTGACCCATACCTTCCAAACTTTGTGTTCTATACCACCTATTATTTGCGCCTTTAGTTTCGCTTTGCTCAGAACAATTCAACCTCATCGGAAAGAGAATGTATTTATACTGTATTCGGCACTTATAACCGGAGGTTTTCTCGTCAACGAAATCTATCGAATTCACATCCTGCTTACAACAGTTGGTATTCCCAAGCTTTTGACTGTCTCGGTATACACTATTTTTCTAATCGCCTACGGCGTAGTGTTCAAGCAGCGAATACGGGCAACGCCCTACCCGATCTTATTAATTGGTATAGGTTTATTATTTACTGGCATTACAGTAGATTCGCTACACTTGAGCGGTGGGAGCCTTCCCAGCTTGCTAGAAGGTATACCCAAATTGTTCAGCGAAATCAATATTTCACTTTATTTTTGGTTTGTCTGTTATCAAGAGGTAATGCGCTCCTTTAATTCTTCTCGCATCTTAGATAGCAATTCACTTTAATAAGTATTGAGCATTTGGGCTTTACCTACCTCTGAGCGTCACTCTATATCGCCAGACGGATTGTAGCTGGAAAAATTTCCATGGTATAAAAGAACTCTCTATACAGACAGGACTTACGCACAGACATCACATATTGTAGGGGTGCATGGTCGTGTGCCCCTACCAATGGCGGTTTAAAGGTAAATTTGCGTAAGTCCTAACAGACTTTAGAGAGAAAGGTTGAGTTATCCCTCTCTTAGAGGGGGTGCAAGTTTCTAGTGTTTTAAATTCAAGGGTCAGAGTGTTAGGGCTGCCGTGTGGGTTGCCCAGATGTTATCTGAGTGAAACTTTTGGCTAACTAGCTAAGAGCTTTAGATGCGCTTGGCATACGCTCGGCGTAGTTGGCGTTCGCCTAGCGTATGCCAAAGGATTTCGTGCAGCTTCAGCATAGGCGATCGCAAGTTCTAACTAAGTCTAAACCAAACTTAACAAACTACATTAACAAACCTTTCTAATTCTGTCTAGTAAACCCAATTTTCGATGAAACCATGTTTACCGAAAACAGGAATATTGCAAAACCTAACGCTTCTTATGTAACTCTGATTGCTTGCTCTGCTGCACTCGGCGGCTTTTTGTTCGGGTTTGATACTGCCGTCATTAACGGTGCAGTTGCCGCACTGCAAAACGCTTTTAATGCTAGCAGTGGCATGACAGGTTTGGCTGTGTCTTCTGCCTTGCTGGGTTCTGCACTGGGAGCCTTCATCGCAGGCTCGATCGCTGATCGGCAAGGGCGCATCAAGACCATGATCCTTGCTTCAGTTATGTTCACGCTGAGTGCCATTGGTTCCGGTATCGCGTTTGGGATTTGGGACTTCATCTTCTGGCGTGCCTTGGGTGGAATAGGAGTCGGTATTGCCAGCGTCATTACTCCTGCTTATATTGCGGAGGTTGCTCCCGCCCACTTACGGGGAAGACTAGGTTCGCTTCAACAATTGGCGATCGTGGTTGGTATTTTCCTAGCACTGGTATGCGATTACTTCATTGCATTGGGAGCAGGGGGGTCAGCCGAGGCACCGTTTTGGTTTGGAGTCTCAGCTTGGCGCTGGATGTTTTGGTCGGAAATCCCGCCAGCCATACTCTATGGGGTAGGGGCTGTGATGATTCCCGAATCACCCCGGTATTTGGTCGCTCGTGGTCGAGCGCAAGAAGCGGCTATCGTTCTCGCCAAGGTTGAGGGGGGTGACGTTCAGGCAAAAGTCCAAGAAATTCGCCAGACGGTTCTCACGGAACGCAAGCCTAAATTCTCTGACCTCCTAAGCAGACAGGGTGGGCTGCTTCCAATTGTCTGGATCGGAATGGCTCTATCCATCCTTCAGCAGTTCGTTGGCATCAACGTCATCTTTTACTACAGCAGCGTTTTGTGGCGGTCAGTTGGATTTTCAGAAAGCAATTCACTGTTGATTACGGTAATCACAGGTGTTGTTAATATTGTGACCACATTCATTGCGATCGCCACTGTAGACAAGTTTGGTCGCAAGCCTCTACTACTCTTAGGCTCAATTGGGATGACCGTCACCCTAGGAACACTAGCAGCCGTCTTTGGCAACGCTGCGATCGACCCTGCCACAGGTACCCCTACCCTGCCCGGTTCCGCTGGCATCATCGCTCTTTTAGCAGCCAACCTCTATGTAGTTTTCTTCGGTTTCTCTTGGGGACCAATCGTCTGGGTACTGTTAGGGGAAATGTTTAATAACAAAATTCGAGCGGCTGCACTTTCAGTCGCTGCTGCAATACAGTGGATTGCCAATTTTATTGTCTCCACTACATTTCCTCCCCTCCTCAAAAGCTTCGGGTTAGGTGCTGCCTACGGTCTTTATAGCATCGCAGCCGCCATCTCAATCTTTTTCGTCGTACTTTTGGTTAAGGAAACCAAAGGCAAGGAGCTAGAACAGATGTAAGCAAATCGCTCAGTAATAGGTTGGGTTCGATCTACCTGCCTAACTAATACTCCAAAATAAGCTAACCGAACGTGAGCAGCTCATTGTCAAGTTGGACGATGAGCTGCTTGAAATTCGTAGTTATGGTACGAGCGGATTATAGATAAATCGCTCATTTACGACTGCTAAATTGCGATAGTTGCGTAAGTCCTGATTAATGTTAGAGATAAGTTTTAGCCCTATCGTAAAACACTGATTACATAAAGGTAGACAGGTATGGCAATCATATTGGCAGGAGACATCGGTGGCACAAAGACGATTTTACGGCTGGTTAAATTAGAGCTTGCTGGGGCAACTCAGGAAGTGTCCTTGCAAACAGCGTTATACGAGCAGACTTATGGGAGTCAGGAGTTTACCGACCTAGTTCCGATGGTACGCAAGTTTCTGGCAGAAGCAACTGCAACCCTTGGAGAGGGGATAATTCCAGTAAGAGCCTGCTTTGGAATAGCCGGTCCCGTTGTTAACAATACGTCTGAACTTACCAACTTAGGCTGGTCTCTTGCAGCAGAACGTCTGGAACGGGAATTAGCGATCGCCGAGGTCAGTCTAATCAATGACTTTGCCGCTATTGGTTATGGAATTTTGGGTTTATCAGACCAAGATTTACACACCTTACAGCCTGGGAAAAGTGACCCAAAGGCTCCCATTGCCGTGATTGGGGCAGGAACGGGTTTGGGAGAAGCCTTCTTAATTCCGCAGCGTGGGGGCAGCTATCAGGTCTTTGGGACTGAAGGGTCTCATGCTGACTTTGCGCCTCGGTCTGTACTAGAATTTCAGCTACTCTCTCACCTGGCAGAAAAAAACCACCTCAATCGCGTTTCCGTCGAGCGAGTTGTTTCGGGGATGGGAATTGTCTCCATTTACCAATTTCTGCGCGACCAAGACATTTCTCAGGAATCCCCTGCCCTGAGCCAGATCTACAAAACTTGGGAACAGGAAACGGGGAAGAATCATAAAACTATCGATCTGGCTGCCGAAGTTTCTAAGGCAGCTGTGGCAGGACAGGATTACCTTTGTCAACAAGCCATGAAAATATTTGTTGAGGCTTATGGGGCGGAGGCAGGAAACTTAGCACTCAAACTCTTGCCTTACGGTGGGGTATATATTGCGGGCGGCATTGCGGCGAAGATTCTACCCCTGATGCAGGAAGGAAACTTTATTAAAGCATTCGTTGCCAAGGGTCGAGTCAGCTCACTGCTTGCAGGAATACCTGTCCATATCGTTCTGAACCCGAAGATCGGACTGATTGGAGCGGCTTTGCGGGCTGCCCAAACTGCTATCTAGATTCAAAAAGACTAAATTTGGAATATCCTAGCCATTAGCTAAGAACACAGAAGGGAACTCTTAAAGACAAAGCAAATGCTTGAAAATGAGGAGTGACCTCTGAAATTTACATGAGTCTTAACCTGGACGTGTTTCCATAGCTAGCAAGACCTGTAACCAGGGGTGCCAGAGAACCTGAACTCATAAAAGTGAAATCTGCTCCCAATCCTCTATGAATATACAGATTGTATCCACGCAGCCCTTTGCAGACCAAAAACCTGGCACTTCCGGGTTACGCAAAAAAGTCCCTGTTTTTCAGCAACCTCATTACCTGGAGAACTTCGTTCAATCCATCTTTGACAGCTTAGAAGGCTATCAGGGACAGACGTTAGTTCTCGGTGGTGATGGTCGCTACTACAATCGTCAGGCGATCCAGATCATCCTGAAAATGGCAGCTGCCAACGGCTTTGGTCGCGTACTGGTTGGCCAGGGAGGCATCCTGTCTACCCCAGCTGCCTCCTGCGTAATTCGCAAGTACCAAGCTTTTGGGGGCATTATCCTTTCTGCCAGTCATAACCCTGGTGGTCCAAAGGAAGACTTTGGGATTAAGTACAACATTAGTAACGGTGGTCCCGCCCCGGAAAAGGTAACTGAGGCAATCTTTGCCCGCAGTAAAGTTATCGACCAGTACAAAATCCTGGAAACTGCTGATGTCGATTTGGACAAACTGGGCACGTTTGAAATGGGGGAACTCACCGTTGAGGTGATTGACGCTGTGGCAGACTATGCCGACTTGATGGAGTCCCTGTTTGATTTCGATCGCATTCACCAGCTGCTCACCGGAGGGCAATTTCGGATGTGCATGGACTCCTTGCACGCCGTAACGGGTTCCTATGCCCACGCCATTTTTGAGCAGCGATTGGGGGCACCATCCGGAACCGTGCAGAACGGCATCCCTTTAGAAGACTTCGGCGGCGGACATCCTGACCCCAACCTAGTCTACGCTCACGATTTGGTGGAGATTCTCTTCGGGAAGGACGCACCGGATTTTGGAGCGGCTTCTGATGGAGATGGCGATCGCAATATGATTCTGGGACGGCATTTCTTTGTCACGCCCAGTGATAGTCTTGCCGTTTTAGCCGCCAACGCCAAATTAGTCCCCGGTTACAAATCTGGACTAGCAGGTATAGCACGATCAATGCCCACCAGTCAAGCCCCCGACCGAGTGGCTGCACGGTTGGGAATTGAATGCTATGAAACCCCTACGGGTTGGAAGTTCTTCGGTAACCTCCTGGATGCGGGGAAAGCGACGCTGTGTGGGGAAGAAAGCTTCGGCACAGGTTCCAATCACGTCCGTGAGAAAGATGGGCTGTGGGCAGTGTTATTCTGGCTAAATATTTTGGCAGTGCGGCAAGAGTCGGTCGAACAGATCGTGCGAGAACACTGGCAACTCTACGGACGTAACTATTATTCTCGCCATGACTATGAAGGCGTAGATAGTGATCGCGCTGCTACCTTAATGAGCGATCTGCAAGCTCTAATGCCCAGTCTCAAAGGCAAACAATTTGGTTCCTATGAGGTAGAGTATTGTGATAACTTCAGCTACACTGACCCCGTAGATGGCAGCATTAGCCAGAATCAAGGCGTCCGGATTGGTTTTACAGATGGCTCACGGATCGTGCTTCGGCTTTCCGGCACGGGTACGCAAGGCGCAACCCTACGAGTTTATCTCGAAAGCTACGAACCCAATATCGCCAAACACAATCTCGATCCCCAGCAGGCACTCGGAACCCTGATTAGTATTGCCGACGAGATTGCCCAAATTCGTACCCTGACGGGTATGGAAAAACCCACTGTCATCACCTGATTAGGTTTGAGTACAGGCATCAGGGCGATCGCCGACGCATTGCCAAAACTTTCTGGAGGTAATTAACTGGTATCACAGGATTCACCACAGTACGGGTGACTCTGGAAAAATTGCTAGCGAAGTAACGGGCGTACTTAGAAGGAGAAGAGGTCATCATTCCCACGGCTGAAGATATCGTCCCAACCTATACCTAGATGGTGATAGATTTATTGCCAGCCTAGAGGAAATGGGGTCTAATGCCGTGGGTGGATGCCCTTGATGTCAACAAAGACTGCCAAATGATACCCGAAAAAATGGGAGCGGAGTTAAGCTCTGCCTTCCATCTAGCAAAGAGTGTAAATAACAATAAGGAATCAAACCATGCAAATCGTACCGAATCCACAACTTGAGTGTCCGACTGTGCAGGTGGAAGATGACCGCACTGGTTTGAGTATAGAAACCCTCAAGCGAGCTTTCTTGGATAACCTCTTCTATATTCAAGGCAAGTTTCCTGAGATCGCGACGAAGAACGACTACTACATGGCATTAGCGTATACCGTGCGCGATCGCCTATTCCAGCGTTGGATCAACAGCGCTGCCACCTACGCCAAACAGGGTTCGCGAACGGTTGCCTACCTAAGCGCCGAGTTCCTCATGGGACCCCACTTAGGTAACAACTTGATCAACCTAGGCATCTATGATCAGGTGTGTCAGGCTGTTAAAGAGCTAGGACTCGATTGCGAGGAGTTACTCGAACAAGAAGAAGAACCTGGATTGGGCAATGGTGGCTTGGGACGGTTAGCCGCTTGCTACCTCGACTCCATGGCAACTCTAGAAATTCCATCACTCGGTTACGGTATCCGCTACGAGTTCGGCATCTTTGACCAGCAGATTCGGGATGGTTGGCAGGTGGAATTTACCGACAAGTGGCTGCGCTTTGGCAACCCGTGGGAGGTTGCGCGTCCGGAGTGGGCGGTGGAAGTGAAACTAGGTGGTCATACCGAACCGTTCACCGATGAACACGGTAACTATCGGGTGCGCTGGGTTCCCTTCAAGGTGGTTATGGGGATTCCCTACGACACACCGATTTTGGGTTACAAGACCAATACTGCCAACACGCTACGGCTGTGGAAGGCAGAAGCCCCAGAATCCTTTGACTTTGAAGCGTTTAACTCTGGAGACTATCTAGGTGCAGTTCACGAAAAGAGTACTTCTGAAAACATCTCCAAAGTACTTTATCCCAATGACGATTCATCTCAGGGCAAGCAACTACGCTTGGCACAACAGAGCTTTTTCGTGTCATGTTCTTTGCAGGACATGATTCGCAATCTCTTCCGTCAAAACATTCCTGTGGAGCAGTTCCACGAGAAGTTCGCGGTGCAGTTAAATGATACTCACCCTGCGATCGCTGTAGCCGAGTTGATGCGGCTATTGATGGATGAAGAGGGCATGGAATGGAACAAAGCCTGGAACATCACTAAAAACACCTTTGCCTATACCAACCACACTCTTTTGCCAGAAGCATTAGAACGTTGGCCTGTCGGACTATTTGGTGACCTCTTGCCCAGACACCTGGAGATTATCTACGAAATCAATATGCATTTTCTGGATGACGTTCGCATCAAGTTTCCCGAAGATGCAGACCGTATTCGGCGGATGTCACTGATTGATGAAAGTGGAGAACGATATATCCGCATGGCACATCTGGCTTGTGTGGGAAGTCATGCCATCAATGGCGTTGCAGCACTGCATACCGAACTGCTGCAACAAGATGTCTTGCACGACTTCTACCAGATGTATCCTGAGAAGTTCAACAACAAGACCAATGGCGTGACCCCCCGCCGTTTCATGGTGTTGAGCAATCCTAGGCTGAGTGACCTGATTGCCCGCAAGATTGGCGACAACTGGATTAAGCAGCTAGATGAACTCAAGAAGCTGGAAACATTTGTTGACGATCCAGAATTCTGCCGCGAATTCCGGCAGATCAAGCAAGCCATTAAGCAAGATCTGACTAAGTATATTCAGCAAACCACGGGCATTGAGGTCGATCCCAACTCACTATTTGACATCCAGGCAAAACGCTTCCATGAGTACAAGCGCCAGCACTTAAACCTGCTCCACATCGTCACCCTGTACAACCGGATTAAAGCCAATCCCAATATCGACATCACGCCCCGGACGTTCCTGTTTGGCGGTAAAGCAGCTCCCGGTTACTACATGGCAAAGCTGATCATCAAGTTGATCAACTCCGTGGGAGAAGTGGTAAACCGCGACCCCGATGTGCGCGGACGGCTCAAGGTGGTTTTCCTGAAAGACTACAGTGTCAAGTTTGCTCAACGAGTTTATCCGGCGGCTGACCTGTCGGAGCAAATATCCACGGCGGGTAAGGAAGCCTCTGGTACAGGCAACATGAAGTTTGCGCTGAACGGGGCACTCACCATCGGCACTCTTGACGGTGCTAACGTCGAAATCCGTGAAGAGGTTGGCGCTGAGAATTTCTTCCTGTTCGGACTAACGGCTGAAGAGGTGCATACCAAAAAGAAGAGCGGCTACAACCCGATGCAGTACTACAAGACTAACCCCGAACTGAAACTCGCAATCGATCGCATTGCTTCGGGTTTCTTCTCCCACGGAGACCCCAGCATCTTCAAACCGTTGATCGATTCTCTGATGAATCGGGATGAGTACCTGTTGTTCGCTGATTATCAGTCCTACATAGAGTGCCAAGACAAAGTCAGCGCTGCCTATCGAGACCAGGATAACTGGACCCGGATGGCGATTTTGAATACGGCACGCATGGGTAAGTTTTCCTCAGATCGTTCAATTCAGGATTACTGCGAGGGCATCTGGAAGGTGGAACCCGTCAAGGTTGACCTCGGAGAGTACGCTCAAGAAACCCTGGATTGAAGGTAGAACCTTAAGTAAGTCATTGGTCATTGGTCACATTGGTCTGTATCTGTTCTATGCGTGATTGTGCCCAACTCTTTTAACTCAGGACTTACGCACGGACACCACATATTGTAGGGGCGCACGGTCGTGCGCCCCTACAAATGGAACTTCAAAGAGCGATTTGCCTAAGTCATAGACTAACGACTAAGAACTAATGACTCCAAGACAAAACTTCCAAATTTAGGATTAACTCATGAGCTTGACTTTATATTTACTGCGGCATGGGGAAACGGGTTACAGCCGAACTGGAGGCTTCTGCGGTGATTTAGATCCTGAATTAACTCCTGAAGGGATACAAATGGCAGAGGGCTTTGCTGCTGCATACCGTGCTTTGCCTTGGACAGCGGCTTATGTCAGTCCGATGAAGCGGACGATCGCTACTGCGAAGCCTTTGTGTGATGCGGTAGGGATAGAAATGCACCTCCGAGATGGGTTGAAGGAAATTCGATATGGTGCGTGGGAAGGTCAAACCCTAGAGTTTGTTAAACAAAAGTATCCGGATGATTATGTTCGTTGGTTAACGGAACCTGCTTGGAATCCTCCCACAGGAGGCGAAACGGCGGTAGAGATTGCTAGTCGCGCCTCTCTGGTTGTCGCAGAAATTGAGGAAAGATATTCGACCGGAAATGTTTTGATCGTCTCCCACAAGGCAACGATCCGAATTATTCTTTGTAGCTTGTTAGGCATCGATTTGGGGCGTTATCGCGATCGCATTAATGCCCTTGCCGCGTCAGTTAGTGTTGTCAAGTTTGATGTACACGGTCCTTTGTTACAGATTTTAGGCGATCGCTACCACTTAAGCGAAGACTTACGAAATTTACCGGGAACCTAGATTTAAAGTGCAGTTCGGCAAGCTCACTGTGAACTGAGTGCAGTTCGACAAGTCTTACCTTGAGCCTGTCGAAAGGCTCACTGTGAACTGAGTGCTGGGAGGGGAGAAACAGACATAGTGGTGTTCCTGCCTACCGCTCAATCTCCCGCAAGAAGCGTCAAAAGGATTTAGGTGAGCTAGTTATGAAAATCTTGGTACTGAATGCGGGTTCGAGTAGTCAGAAGAGTTGCTTGTACCAGCTTGATAATACAATGCCCGATTCGCCACCGACACCACTTTGGGAAGCCAAGGTGGATTGGACTCGGCATCCCGGCAGGGCAGAACTTGAGGTCAAAACCAAAGGTGCGGTTCTGGAAGAATTACAAACCGATTCCCGACTTGATGTAATTGCTCATATGCTGGAAACTCTGTGGAGTGGGCGTACTCAAGTAATTGCGAGTCCGGCTGATATTGATATTGTGGGTCATCGGGTGGTGCATGGGGGTCAGGAGTATCGGCAAGCGACTCTGATTACACCAGAAGTTAAGGAAGCGATCGCTA
The DNA here is from genome assembly GCA_036703885.1 of Candidatus Sericytochromatia bacterium. Taxonomy (GTDB): domain Bacteria; phylum Cyanobacteriota; class Cyanobacteriia; order Cyanobacteriales; family Coleofasciculaceae; genus CADCTM01. The sequence continues at coordinate 3,065 of DATNQT010000626.1, read as the reverse complement.
ATTTAGCAACGTTCGCACCCGTTCACAATCCAGCCAATCTAGAAGGAATTGAATCGATTGAGAAAATTCTAGGCAAAGACACGCCCCAAGTTGCTGTATTTGATACAGCCTTTCATTCAAATCTGCCTCTTGCTGCTGTCACTTACCCGATCCCCTATGAATTATTTGAGCAAGGTATCCGTCGCTACGGATTTCATGGTATCAGCCATCAATACTGCGCTCACCGCGCCGCTCAACTACTTGGGAAAGAGTTGGCATCGTTGCGCCTGATTACCTGTCATTTGGGTAATGGCTGTTCTCTGGCAGCAATTCGCGATGGTTACAGCGTTGACACGACAATGGGATTTACTCCCTTGGAAGGGTTAATGATGGGCAGTCGCTCTGGCTCTATTGACCCTGGTATCTTAACTCACTTGCTGCAACACGCTGATTACGATGCCCGAAAGTTAGATGAACTCCTCAATAAAGCTTCTGGGTTAAAAGGGGTATCTGGGGTATCGGGTGATGTGCGCCAGATTATGAATGAAATTGACAAAGGCAACTCCCGCGCCAAATTAGCGTTTGATATGTATGTCCATTCTTTACGCAAGCACATCGGCGCAATGCTTGCCATATTGGGAGGATTGGATGCTTTAGTGTTTGCGGGTGGCGTCGGGGAAAATTCAGCAGCAGTACGCGCTGCTGCCTGTGAATCGTTTGAATTCCTGGGTTTGAAACTCGATCCTCAAAAGAATAACGCTTCGCCTGCTGATACAAATATTGCAGCAACAGATTCAGGGCTTCCTGTCTTAATCGTGCATACGGAAGAGGATTGGGCGATCGCACAGGAATGTTGGCACTTAGCCAAAACAAGCCTTTAGTGTTCTCTCATGCGCGATCACTTGGCTTCCCGACCCTTTATCGGTCGTATTCCACGTAGTCTACCTGTCTGTCTTCAACCTGATGAGGAATAGCCTCAGTACGGCGTCTGGGGTGCAGGGTATGGGGGAGAGCGTTGTAGGGTTGTTGAACCACATAGGTTGTTCGTGCCGGACGTTGCTGTCGCGATAATACAGATAACGCCCCGACAACCACAACACCACCACTAACCGTAATCGCCATACCGCCCAGCGCCCAAACTATACCTGAAATTATTGGATTGTCCTGTTGCTGAGGTGCAACGGGTTGGGGTGGTTTGTTTTGCGGGAACAGACCCGTATTGGGGTTAGGAGGGACACCTTGCGTGGCTAGCTTCTCGATCAGCATCTGCTGATTTTGCAGTTGAGCTTTGAGCTGCTCCGTTTCAGTGCGCTGCTGTTCGAGCATTATTCTTAGGCGATCGGCATCAAGCTTCTGCTGGTCAACATTATATAAAGTTGAACTCGGTGAAACCATCGGAGTTGGCTGGGTCACCACATAAGGATTGGTTTGTGAAAATGGTAGGGGTTGGGAAGAAGGTATATTAGTCGCGCCTATATTATTAATTCCTCCCTTCAGCATAAAGAGAGCCGCCACCCCGGCGAAGGCAGCTCCTGTCAGGAAAGCCATCCCATCACTCATCGCCCTTGCCTCTCCACTGCAACTAAATTACCAGTAACTAATAGTTTTAACTGATGCACTCTGACACTCATCACTTCTAGGTTACTCAACTTGGGTTGACACGCTATCTATGACCTTAGAGGTAGGAGTCATTTCCCACTCAATATCTGCTGATTAATTCAAAACTACATTTTCTAAATTGTCCACCTCAGCGCCGCCTAAAATCCTCAATCCTGATGAAGAGTCTTCAGACTGATCAGCTTCAAACTAGCATCACATTAGCAAACTGAACATTGTAGTGTTCACTAATAACGCCTGGGAAATGATACACCAATGTCAGCCGCCGCTCAAGCCGCTGCTCTTAAATCCTTAGAATTTCTTCAAAGATAGAAACCAGGGTACTTACTACGACACTTGACCAATCAGCTTAAGACAACACAATGGTAGTTTACCCTGTATCGTAATGGGTTGCTTACCCCTCAGTAGAGTCACCTACTGGCGCGGTTGAGGTAGGAGATTCACCCAAGCTTACCGTCTTTGCCGCCGAGCAGGAGCATAATTCCAGTTTTTAACGTCACCAGCTTAACAGAATTGATGCTACTTTTTGGTAGCAAGGTTCAACACGGTTTTTAACGGCTTACTGTTATCCTAGAAAATCCTTATGCATCGTCGGCACAATCAAGATTCTAACAATCCTTCCCAGCTAAACCGCAACAATCTTTGGATAGAGGGATTTAAGACAGTCGGGCTGAGTTTATTTTTTGCCTTCGGGATTCGCACTCTCGTTGCCGAACCCCGCTATGTCGCCTCTGGGTCGATGCTGCCAACCCTGGAAGTGAATGACCGCTTGATGGTGGACAAATTGAGTTACCATTGGTCAAATCCACAACGAGGAGACATCATTGTGTTCTCCCCTACAGAAGAACTGAAGCGGCAAAATCTTAAGGATACGTTCATCAAGCGTCTGATTGGGTTACCTGGGGAGAAGGTTGAGATCAAAGGGGGACGGGTATATATCAACGATCGCCTCCTGCGAGAAAAGTATATCGCTGAGAAGCTTCAGTATCAGTGGGGACCCGTTACCGTACCCTCTAACTCTTATTTAGTCATGGGTGATAACCGCGATCATAGCTATGACGGTCGCTACTGGGGCTTTGTCCCGCGAGAGAATATTATTGGTAAGGCGATCGTTCGCTTCTGGTCTCCTGAGCGCATCGGAACAATCGATCCAGACCCGATTTATCCCCCCCCTGGTCAATCATCTCCTCAACCCTAAAGCTCATCAGTAAGCCATTGCCACTCCTTAACTAAGGATTGAGGAATTTTTAAGGAAAGGGTTTGTTCCCCTTTAAGAGGAACAGAAAGTGTTAGGGAGCCGTTTATCGGCAATTTAGCCAGAATATCCGTTAAATTGTACTGACCGACGTTTGGTGCGGGTGCGCCTCCAGCAAACTCATCAGCTGCAATTAAAATCTGACCTCTTGCTGTAGTAATTTCCAAAGTTTGGGGATGAGTCAATTCAGTTACACCAGGAAAGCCTACTAATC
>DATNQT010000625.1:0-3642 GCA_036703885.1 Candidatus Sericytochromatia bacterium | reverse complement strand
TCAATTGTGCGATCAGGCTTTTCTGTCTCAGCCTGACTAAATCCATCATATTTTTCTGTCTTGACGCGATCAAATCCAGGGGCTTGCCTCTGATAGAGTTCTCCCGTTTCCACTGGATTAGTTGACCTTAACGTTGGTTGATAATTCTCTACATCTGTACTTCTGTTTTTCTCTTCAGAGAACGAGGTCTGCCCGACAGAAATAGGAGAACCAAGCAAAGCCGCACTTTTAGCCACCGTCAAAGGAGAATACTCCGGTGCAAAGCTTTCGGGCGGGGTTGGTGTAGCGAGTACCCCAGATGGGAGCATTCGATTCGAGGCTGATACCGATACCCCATTTGAGGATTGAATTGGACTAGCCGCATCCTCGGCGGTTACGGTTTGAATAATTGCGGGTGTTTCAGGCGGTTGAACTGGTTGGGGCATCTTTCAACAATAAGAGTCGAAGTGACAGCTCCGAAGCGTGACCGATCGCCGCACTGAATATTTTCAGGGCGAGGCACGCCTCGCCCCTTTCACAGACTGCAAAATGAAGCGATAAGCAAGAGCGGTACGCTGCGCTAACGCTGTTTACTCCATATCGCGTCGCTTGGGGTTACGAGACGGATCGTTTGACAAAAAGCCAAACACAAATAAACCAACGAAAATACTAACAACGATATAGACAACAATCTTGAGGGTCAGCATTTTATTGATATCTCCCAGTGTTTATGAGCTGATAAATGTCGTTTGCGTTACAAATTGCCACAACTTTACATATCATACCCATAGGTGGGTTCTTTTTTTGTTGGAGAGACCAGAGTCAATGCTGTTAACCTCAACATTCTTGAGTGTGTGTTAGCTATGCTGCTATCAACTAGGACGTATTAAGACTCTCAGACGTTCCAACCTTAGCTATTGTCTGCTCCTAAAACCTGTTGTCGTTGCCTTAACACACTCCTGAGAAAGCGTTTAATTAAGAGTGAGGCAGCTAAACAGAAAGGAGGCGAAATGTACTCTATCTACCTGCAAACTGCTGTAATTGGATGGGTTGGTAGCCGTATTCCAGAAGAGCGATCGCCTCTTCTGGGTCATCAACGATTATTATTAGTTTGGTTCTCAATTGGATGAAAATTTACTAGCTAGAGAGACTAAAGCCTACCCAAAGGTTAGCGCTTCTGAAAAGTACCATTCGGCTTTGAGGGTGCTTTCTACACAAGCAAGGACAAGAAAAATGAGCAAGAACTACCAAATGCTCCTCAAAACTCTTGGCATGATTGCACTCGGCATACTTCTGGTAGCAGTCATCCTGTACTTGAGCGGGAACAGGACAAACGCACAAATGGCTTTAGGAGTTGGTATAACTATGTCGGGCATAGCGTTAATCATGTACAGTCTGCGTCCGAGCTGATTTATAAAGTCAAAGATGTAGAAGCTACTATAGCGATTGTCCTGGAGCAGAGCGGAAATTTTACTTTGGCTTTCGCAGGAGATTTAGTTCAAGAAAGGGTTCTGAAGATTCATTAGCTGTAATTGTACTTGGTTGCGCGGGTTCACCGTTCACCAGCAGGGTATAGGTATCGGGTTGCAAACGCTCTATATAATAAACTCCCGCTCCATTAGTGACGGAAAATCGCCGCAATGTTCCTTTAGAGCCAACGGCTTCTACCCTTGCACCAGCAATGGCATTTCCTGAACTATTTGTTACTACACCAGAGAGCGTAAATGAGGGAATGAAAGGCACAAGGATAGGCGTATAGCTGCCTGCAACTACCTCAACTGCCATTGCATCAATGCTGGGTTGCCAATCCAAGGGAAAACCTGCTGGGTCAAGGTCGAGGCGATACATTCCAGGAGGTAAGCGAAGCAGAATGCGATCGCTTTGCACATCAGGTCGAGATGATCTAAGCGGCTGATTGTTCAGAATGAAAAGTAAATTAGCCGCTTCTGTGTAGTACTCTTCACCAGAGTCATGTTTACCGTTGTTGTTGCGATCAAAAAACGGTTGAAGCAACAAACCTCCCTGTGTTCGGAAGTAGTCAGTACGGCGATCACCTGGAAAAATTCCTCCTTGTAAATTAGCGCTACTGACCAACTCGATACTGTAGCGTTGCTCACCTAAATTCACGGAGACTCCCTGATAGCGCAACCGTAGCAGTAAACCAGGAAGGATTCCCGTTTGGGCAGCAGCAACAATTCCTGAGCCTTGAGAACCAACACCATAGCCAAGATAAGTTTCCCAGAGGTAATTGCCATCAGCCGCTTGTGCAGAGGAGCGATAGCGCCATCCAAATGTCACCAGTCGCTCACTCCTGGTCAAGTTAAGGGTTTCATAATTCAAAAGTAACGCATGACCCGTATCCAGAAATCGAGCGCCAGAGAGGTTATACTTCAGCTCTGATAGGGTGCCAATTTCATTGCCGCGCCCATTTAATTCCAAAGCCCCTAAACGTTGGATGAAATTCCAGCGTAAACGGTTTGCCTGATCCAAAGTGGCACGGGCAAACGTAAAACCGCCTCGGCTATTAAAGGCAATCTGCATCCCCGCCGCCACACCATCAAAGTTGTTATAGCTTCCTAGCAGGGAGAGTTGGGGGGACACTCGCCAATCTAAATTAAAACGGCGAGAGAAGCGATCGCTATTGAAACGAGCGGTAATCTTGGGAGTCGGTTGATAGTATACATTTGCATCAATATCCCAAGTATTCTGATCATCGGGCGTCAGGATAGAAGCACTCAGTTCAAAAGGAACATTATTGGGTCGAAAAAAAATTTCCCCCAGTCCTCTAGGCATTTGGTCATAAACCATACCCACACCGACTGTAACGCTTTCTGAGACACCCCAACGTTGACCAATTCCCGCCTGGATATCGGTAAACTCTCCCAAAAAGCGATTTTCCTGAACTCTCCGTCCAATGCCAGCAGAAACAATTGTAGCTGACGCACCCGCCGGAATTTGCCCAGGCACCGTTGAGAAAGTCGCCTCTCGAATTTCTGGTGGTTCTGTGCGCCGTCCTTGCCGATACAGCAAAATCTGATAATTTCCGCCAAAAATGTTTCCTTCCACTCTCACATTTTCAAAGCGGTAGATGCCAGAAGAATCAACCAGTGCTTCATCAATGACTCTGCCACCAAATCCCTCAGTTAGTTGCACCAAGGTTCCTGGTTCCGCTTCACCGACAATAGTGCGTCCCACTTGATTCGACTGTAAGCGTTCTCTAGGGCTAAACCCCCCGCCATAAAATTGCTCTGGCGACGTAAACCCCTGTCGCTGAATTGTTGTGAAGCCCCAGTAGTTACCCGCTCTCTGGCTGCGCCAAAACGTCGGCTGAGAACCAACAACATAATCAGCATTGGCGTTTTGTTGTAAGTATTGAGCTTCGGCAAGCTTCCAAGTCCGCGAATCTTGGATATCCGGTTGATTGATACGCACATAGCCGCTTCCCCTAAAAACGGTTCCCACGGCTTGTAGTTCCCCCTGAAAGTTCAGGGAATTCCCCTGCGAGTTGGTGCTATTCACCCGTTGCTCAAGTGCGGCAATAGTGGCATTTGGCGCTGTTAGGCGTGGTAAGCCTTCTAGTTGCACCGGAGTTGGTATAAGCTTCGCCTGCCCTGGTAAGGATTCTGTTTGACCAGGATTAAATGCGATCGCATATTCATTAAT
>DATNQT010000624.1:0-2405 GCA_036703885.1 Candidatus Sericytochromatia bacterium | reverse complement strand
ACTGGTTATCACAAGCTAAAACTCCCCACCGGGACTTGGTGGCTGAGTTGTTAGCGGACAAACGAAGCCCTAACACCCGTGCTGCTTACGAACGCGACTTACGGGATTTCTTTGAAGTTGTGGCAGGGGCGATCGCAACTCCGGCACTTGTGGCGGAATTCTTGAACCTGGAGCGCTTTAGTGCCATCAGTTTGGTGTTGAAGTACAAGGCTTGCTTGATTGACAAGGAACTGGCAGAGGCAACGGTCAACCGCCGACTAGCAGCGATCCGTTCGCTGGTTAATTTTGCCCGGAAGGTGGGGAAATGCGAGTACTCCCTGGAAGATATCCAAGGAGAAAAAATTAAGAAATACAGGGACACTCGTGGGGTGAGCGCTGTCCAGTTCAAGAAGGTCTTGGGAATATGCGATCGCTCCACACTCAAAGGTAAGCGCGATTACGCCCTACTTCATCTGCTCTGGTCGAATGCCCTGCGTCGCAACGAAATCGCTACGCTCGATATTAAGTACTTCGATCCAGATCAGCGGACGCTTGCCATCCTGGGCAAGGGGCGGGGGAGCCAGCGAGAGATAATCACCCTTTCTAACGGCACCACCGATGCACTGATTAGTTGGTTGAATGTCCGTCGATGCCTTGATAAGCTGCTACGCAGCTTGATTGTATAATACAGACTTCAGTATTAAGCTGTTTTGAGCCACATATGACTGCCAAAAATCATCTTTCTCAAGAACAAAAAGAACGGCTACTAAAAACATTGAAAGAGCATGAGAATCGGGTGCATCCCAATTTTGCAAAAATACCAGGATGCGCTCATCAAGAACTGATTTTCGAGAACGATAATCAAGGCTAGCTCAGGCTGGTTAACTCCTCTGCTAAAGCATCCTCTCTTTAACTTAAACAGCTAGTAGACCATTGAGGTAGGCACAACGCAATTGCAGCATAGAAGAGACGTTTTCTAGCTTCCACTGTGCTCCTGAAATTTTCAGCCTTCTATCAATTTGTTTGACCGCTGATTCAACAGCTCCTGAACCGATAGAGCTAATTCGTTGTTTTTGAAAGTGTTGATAGTTGACGACTCGATGACGGTGCTTTGTCAAGTAGGCACAAAAGTTGTGAGCTTGCTGACGGCGGTAGTGAGAAAATAAGGCTTTCGCTTCATCCACTTGACCCTGCCAAAGCTTTGCCTCAGCTTGCTTCAGGCGTTTGATTGACCCTCCTACCTTGTAAAGATTTTCCCGCAGGTGATACCAATCCAAAATTTCGAGTCTGCTATCAGCACAAGCAATTTCCTCAAACAAGTTCCATACTCCGTCGTGACCATCTCCCAAACAGAACACAGGGTTAGTCAACCGTTGAGTATTCACCCAATTAGTCAAAGACAGGTTGTCTTGAAAGAAGCCTCCATAATAGAGATTCTGCAAGCGAACAGCCTTATAATCCCGCCAATAACTTTCTTGTCCCTTCGCACTACGCAGTCGTACTTTACCCCCATCAATACTCACTTCGGAAATTGCCTGCTTCGCATCGGGGAAAGACCACTCTCTATTGCCTACTCGTCTATGCTGTGTAGAGTGTCCTACCTTCACGCCAGTCAGAGTTTCAATATCTGTCTGTGCATTTTGAAATGACTCATTGGCACATAGCAGCAGACAACAGGTTTCTAAGACAGGACTGAGACGTTTGTAGGGTGGTACGCCTAAACGAGACGCTTGTTTTTTGGTGATAGAAAGCCTACCCACACAACTTTTGAGTTGACGCGCTCGCCCTTTATTGATACCGGTCACTTTTTGGATAAAAAAAGGGCAATTTTCGGGCTGACATGCTCCATCATCTGCTGGCGCACAGCTTTTTCTATGGCTTCGAGAGTGGTAAGTTCAGCTTTTGGCGTATTGTTATACAGAATTTGTGCAATTTCGTTAATACACGCTTGTAGACGCTTTTGCTCTTCAGGGGTCATACTTTGTTTAGAGAAAAAATCCTGTCTATATTTTGCCGAATCGCAGTCTACTTGCACCATCAGGAACATCAGCTTTGCTAAGAGAGATGCCAGTCTGCGATTATCATTCTTGAAAATTCACCCTAGCGATCGCATCCTGGTATTTTTGCAAAATTGGGATGCACCCAGTACAAGACTTCAGGTTGGTCGCTTTCTCCTAACCGCAAACAAATCACTTTCACAGACAAAAAGGGGATTGGCAAGCTTAAACTCAAGGGAACGTGGGATTTAAACTACTATCAATTAGACCAGATAAAACGAGTTAGGTTAGTGCGTCGTGCCGATGGTTACTATGTCCAATTCTTGGTGGATGCCGAGAATAAAGTGGACACTCCAACTACAGGTAAGATGGTTGGGTTGGATGTAGGAATTAAAGAGTTCTACGCCGATAGCAACGGTCACACCGAGC
>DATNQT010000623.1:0-3440 GCA_036703885.1 Candidatus Sericytochromatia bacterium | reverse complement strand
CACACTCCTGACAGTTGTTCCAGTCGCCTCCAACTGGTCATTGATATGTATCGCCTGAATCACAGCATTATATCGTTCCACTTCATCCAATAAACAGCATAAAGCCGTAGGGCTGTTGCGTTGCAACCAGAACCACCGCGTCGCAATAACTGCAATTGGCACGAAGATGAGAGTGACAAGAGTAGGAATAATTGACGTACCGATTAGGGGAAGGATAATAAAAACGTGCAACAATCCAACAATAATAGGTGTCAACGCAAGACTTAGTAAAAATTCTTGAAACAAAAAATTCAAGCGTTCTTTTGGATGACGCAGGAGAGTTGGTCGAAAAATCTCAGATGTGTCTACACCGCTCAAATGTTTGAGTTCTCCCAGCGAAATTTCTAAACCTTGCAGATCCGGTTGCACAGAAGCATTCTCCCTTTACCTTGAGACCTAAGCTAATACGTCAGTCTTAATCTCTAGAACCTTTGATTTTGTAGCTTTCTCATTTCTTCTCGTACATCCACCACAATCTGTAAGGCTTCATTCAACAATCGCCCCTGCTCACTCGCTTGATCACTGACTTGTAAAGCCGTTAAAGCCACCAGATTGCTTTCAAAGAGCTGATAGTTTAATTTTATAAATCTCTCATTTTCTCGAAGAATTCGTTCAGTCTTCAAGGCGCGAATTATATCTTCTTTAGTTAGGCGAAGAGCATGAATAACTTGTTCTCGATTTTTTAATCCAACATCTGGATTTCCTGCTGCTTCTATTTGGTCATTGATATCGATAGCTTTGATGACAGAATTATATCGAATGACATCCTCAAAAAGTCTACCAAGATTTCTGTTTTTAATACTAAAGCTTATTTTTCTAATATCATTTAAAATCAAGCTGCTAACAGCAATTACATGAAGAATAGTTAATAAAACTACTTGCTCAGGAAAACCCTTCATTAAAATCCAGCAGCTTAAAGAAACTAGACCACTTATCAGCAAGGTTTTAACAATCTCTGATAAAAACTTTGACCAGGTTGACGGTCTAAATACGGCATCAATACTCACACCACTATAGTGCCTCAGTTCTCCTCTTGTAATTTCCAAGTTTTCTAAATCAGTTTGCATTGTGGTGTAATAGCAGCAACTAGATGTGGAAAGAGCTTTAGCCTTATTAGTTTAATCGACTACTAGTTTAGTATTGCCAGTCCTTCACCAGCTGTAAGCCAGTTAGGGAAATCACATCCAGCTTAACCAATTCTTACGCCTAGACTATTTTCCTAGTCCGGCACTGTAATCCCTAACTCCTTCATCTACAACCGGGGCAAAATTTCTGGCAACATTTGCCCTGGAACTTTAGAAAGGGCGAGATTTTGCCCAGCGATACCGCATTCTTGGTAGAAAGCACGAATGGTCTTAACAATATAGCTGAGAGTGGTTTGGTAGGAGTCAGATTGTGCTGCAACGCCTTGACAGGCTTGTAAGTGCTGATTTAGGGCAGCTTCTAGATGAGCAGATTTAGACGATTCGGATAAGGCAAAGTGCGACTCTGTTGCTAACTGATAATGCGCTAGTCCAAGATTGTTGTGGGTAGCGAAGACATCGAAGTTTATTGGTGTGGGTGGCGTGTTCTGGGAAAGTTGCTGGACAAGTGCGATCGCCTGTTCGTAAGTAGCAATACACTTGTTTAAGTAGTCTCCCCGTCGCTCTGGATCTTCGGGAAAGCGGTCTGCTAGATGCCAATAGGCAGTGCCCAAGTTATTCTGGGTAGCTGCACAAGCTGCTGGGGCAATCTCCCGTGTCCGGTAAGTGAGAGCATCTTGATAGGCAGAAATTGCCAGATCTAACCAGGTTTCCGGTTGTTCGTACTGAGCAAGATTCCAGTAGGCAGTACCCAAGTTATTTTGAATCATCGCCCAACTTAACGGCTCAGTAGTGCTGTTGTAATAGGAGAGAGCTTCGGTGTAAGAAGTGATCGCAGCTTGTAAATTCAGCACGGGTGATTGATGCTGGGCGAGATTCCAGTGAGCTGTTCCTAAATTATTCTGTGTTGAGGCATACTTAGTTGGTTCACTGTCAGCAGGGCGATAGCGCAAGGCTTCTTCATAAGCGCGAATTGACAACTCTAGACTTTCTGCTGAATCCTTATAACGAGCTAAATCACTATAAGCCGCTCCCAGATTATTCTGAATCATTGAATAAGTTTGGGGCGCTTCTTCAGCAGTTATCCTTGTTAAGGCGAGTTGGTAGGCTTGAATGCCTTTTTCTAGATAAGAGAGTTTATGTTGAGTACTGCCAGGACAACGAGATAGCATCCAGTAGAGATTGCCAACATCATTTAGGATGTCAGATGCCTGAGATGAGCTATCATCTACCCATTGCAAAGCCTGCTCGTAAGCCTGAATTGCGATCGTTAAGTTTTCTTCAGTGGCATCACCCTGCTCAATGATATGGCGATAGTAATTGCCCAGGTTCAAGTAAGCGTCTGCTGGTGACTCTGGGGGCTGGGATTGTTCCTGTGGAATTGCTTGAGCCGATTCATTCGATGGGGGCTTGAGGATTTGGGATTCATAACTACTAATTAGCTCCTCAATGCGCTCTGGGCTTTGCTCTTGACTCGCTTCGCTATCGGCTTCTGATTCCTGAGCTGCCTCACCTAATCTAAAATCCTCTATTAATTTTTTATAGTTAATCCCTGGTGATGACTCCGTACTGATTTTAGGAGTCTGTGTGCCCGGTGCTTGATAGTGTTCTGGATTGCTACTTGAGTGTTGATTTTCCTCACTAATATCACTCAGCTTGCCTAAATCCTGAGTTAGAAGCGATCGCAAATCTTCCTGGAAAGAACCCCTTACTTTCTCCGACGGCGGCGCAGTAGGAGAGGCTTCTGGTTTAGAAGCCCCGACTGGAGGTAGTGGTGTTGGCTCTCCTTCAAACTCAAAGACACCCGTGTGCCATCGCCAAAATTCTGGCACGGATTGTTGAATGGTATAAAACCAAGGTCGTGGCAACCAAAGTAGTAGCGTTGATTCCAGGCGCGATAGATGGCGCTCAATTGCCTGTAAGCGTCGGAGGAACAAGCGTTGCGCCGATGGCGGTTGCCGCGTCAATCGTTCCACACCCAGAATCTGAAATCCAGGTACGGGTGCGGAACTTCGGGATTGAGGATTTTGGGCTAACCATTGAGCAATTTGCGCCAAGGGATTGGGATCGCTCAAGTTTAAGTTTAGACTTACCAATTTTGGGTAGTCTTGAGCATCCATCGGTGCTTTTGCCCCAGTTGTGCCCAACTCGGCGTGCAATTTACCTGCTAAACGATTGCGCAAGCTCAAGTCATCACACACCGCGACAAACAGTTGGCGACGCAAGCCTAGAGTTAAAGCAAGTTTCAAGCGTTGATAGGTTTGCCGATTCCAGCTCGAAACTTTATGGGAGGCAGTATCCGTTGCGGTCATGCTGGTA
>DATNQT010000622.1:0-5534 GCA_036703885.1 Candidatus Sericytochromatia bacterium | reverse complement strand
GGGATTTTAACCTGTTCCATCGGCTGAGACACTTTGGCATGGGATGTACCAATTAGACAGGCTTGAGCGAAAGTGGCACCATCCAAGTTAGCTCCCTCTAACTCAGCACAGAGTAAATTTGTCCTCGTTAAATTCGCGCCTGCCAGATTTGCACCTCGCAAATCTGCCTCCTCTAAATTGGTTTCACTCAAACTCGCCCCTTGTAAATCGGCTTGAGAGAGGTCTGCTCCTTTCAAATTAGCACCGTTAAGATTTGCTCCCCGCAAGTCAGCCCCCCGCAGATCAACGCCTTGCAAGTTAACGCCCATCAGGTTTGCACCACTCAAAAACGCACCCGTAAAAGATGTCTTAGAGAGCTTTGCACCCATCAAATTAGCACCTCGGAGGTTACTACCCCGTAAGTCAGCACCTGTCAAGTCAGCTTGCATCAAGTTGGCTCCTAAGAAGTTCGCCCGCAAGTCAGCCAACGCCAGTTGAGCGCCAACGAGGTTTGCCCCATCTAGTCTTGCCCCATTCAGGTTAGAGCCAGAAAAATTTGTTCCCACCAGAGTTGCACCCGCCAGGTTAATGCGCTCTAGTTTGCAGCCTGAAAGGTCTTCGTCTTCTAAATCTGCTCCCGGCAGTTGCTTGAGTTTCCCCGCCCGAATTGCGTCAATTTCCATTGCTGTTCACTTCGTTGCTTAAGCCTTAATACTCGAAGCGCTCGATTGCGCCTCTTCGTTAATAGTGGAGTCTAGCAACCAAATCCCCGCTGCAATCTTTGGTTGATTTGCCTGCAAGCTCATGCCTTGTTGCATCCCCATCACCAACAAGGTGAGGACTTCCACCAGTTTGGGGTCAAATGCTTCCCCTGCTTTTTCCTGACATTCAGCCAAGGCTTTAGACATTGCTTCTTCTCGGCTGAGGGTTGGCTGATTCTCTGCTGCTTGGAGCGTTTGGATCTGTCTGACTCGCCACTGAAAGTCTGTTATCAGCGCTAGAATTCTCGATTCTAAAGGAATGGAATCATACGCTAAGGCGGCTGGCGTGCCAGTCCCGTTCCACCACTCGGTTTGGTGAGTGAGAATTTGAGCGATCGCTCTTAGTTGTGGCATCGCTCGCAACGCCTGCACCCCCGGCATCAGTGGACAACTCGGCGCTTCGTCCTGAGCGTGAACTGCCGTCACCAGCGATGAACCCAGCCCATGTAGCAAACCCGCCAAACGCAGACGCTTTAACTGCCAAGCTGGTAAATCCAATAGCTGCCCCATCGCCTCAGACAACGCTGCCACCTCTGCCGCTGACATGGGATTCGTCACATCGGCTTGGTCGATTAGCTGCGCCATGCGTAAGAATGCCTGCATCTCATTAGACATCAGGTTTTCATCCAAAGCCTGTTCTTGAATTGGCGCGGCAAGCAGTTCAGTTTCTCCCAGGTGGGATAAATCTTCGTGACTATGTTGGAGATAATCCACCACCCGCGACACTACTACACTGATATCGTCTCGCGGCTTAGTGCCAGAGGCGGCGGCAATTTTCTGCACTTGTGCCGTTAAGGCTTGTTGCAAGTCCGGATTGTAACGACCGATATGTGCGATCGCTAACTCCACTGTCTCCTGTACCAATTCCGGCTCGAATGTCCAAAAGCCGTAGAACTTGCGCTCTAAGTCATTCTCTGGAGGCCCCTTAACACCATAATCCGTCGTTGATAGCTCTTGACATAACACCATCGCTGTGTATGTCTCAGACAAAATCATCAAGTGCCACTCTTGAGCCACAGGATCAGTCAGGTCCAGATTGACTAGAGCCACATTCGCTCGCTGGCTCGTGGGGTGTTCAGCAAAGCCAGCATCGGGAGCTGCCATAATCGCCACCTGAGATGACTTATCGGCTAGTTCTCCATAGCGTTCTGCCTCCTGCAAATACCACTTACCCCGTTGGAAAGCCGTAACCATCAAAGGGGCGCTGTCCGACTGCAAAATAAAGTCTTCCAAGGCGTGGCACAGAGCAACGAGGGTGTTTTTGTAATAGACTCCGAAATTTAGAGGTCTTTTACTGCCTCGATGAGCTGTCTCTAACTTTTGTAAAATCGAACCTTCAAGCATAGTTTGTTATTTGTTACTTGTTGTTTGTTATTGGTTGGCAAGCTAATAACCTATATCCAATAACTAATATCCAACAACTATTTAGCCGCGACCAGTTGTTTCTGCTTCGGTTCGATGGGAGCAGCAAGCGCTTCCTCTAACTCAGCACAACCTAGTCTTTCTTCAAGAATCTTCATGACCTCGCGCCCAAAGTCATTTGGGTTTTGCCGCCAAGCTTGCAGACAAACTTCTCCGAAGAAGGAACCGAGGGGTTCTGGGTTCCACATCAGTTTCTTCACCGTCCAAGGCTTCAGGTTCATGGGGTCATAGTTCCGATTGAGGATATTGTTCTCGAAGGCATATTCTTCCAGGTGGGTGTGGGGTTGCAGTCCGATAAAGAAAATGGCGGGTTCGACTTTATCTGCCCCAAAGATGCGCTCTAACTCCCGGTGATAAGCAACAGTCTGACGAATCGTTTCCGGTCGTTCGTCTATTACGTTAAAGGAGTAATTGACAGATACCAGGTCATTGAAGCCTGCTGCTTTGAGATCGCGACAGTTTTCCAAGACAGTGCGTAGGTTATAGCCCATCCGCATCTTCCGTACCAGTTCCTGGGAACCACTGGTGATACCGATTTCAAAATAATTCATTCCGGTTTTCACCATCAGGTCGCATAATTCGGGCGTGAGATTGTCTGCCCGGATGTAGGCTGCCCAATGAATATCCGTCATGCCAGAGTCAACAATTTTCTGCAACAGCTCAATGGCATCGTCGATGAACTTACGCGCTGGGATAAACTGAGCATCGGTGAACCAGAAGTTCCGAATGCCCCGGTCGTAGAGTTGACGCATCTCGGCGACGACTTCATCGGCTGGGTTAATTCGTACCTGTTTGCCTTCGACTACTGTATAGATGCAGTAACAGCAGTTGTGAGGACAACCCCGTTTGGTTTGGACACCGATATAAAAATCTTGGTCTTGTAAATAGTATTGAAACTCTGGCCAGATGCTTTGGATATAGTCGTAGTTACAAGCGCTTTTTTCAATGGGAGTGGGCCACTCGTGAATCATGCGATCGCGTGGCTTTGTCTCACCTACAACATAACAACGCTCATCCCGAAACTCTTGACCTCGAAGAACTTTTTCGAGTAGTGCTTCCCCTTCACCGACAGAAATAATGGTTCCGGCTGGTAACTCCTTCCCTAGCTGCTCGTAGAATACGCTCACTGCTCCACCGCCGACAATCGCACGAACCTCGGAATTATATTTTCGAGCGCGTTTTAGCCCTCTAGCAATCAATCCCCGGTTGCGCCAAAGTTCTGCGTAGTAAGAAGTGGCTAGACGCAGCAGCCCAAAAGCACCCCGCACCTTCAATAAGGGGTTCCAAGCATAGAAGAACTCGAAGGCATTTTGTAGAGGGTTGCCACCTCTGCCGCCAACTGGGGCATAAATTTGAATATCGCGCCAGGAAAATACCAGCAGCGTTGGTTGAAACTCATCCACGCAAGCATCAAGGGCACTGGCAAAATCTAGGGGAGGTACGGTTCCCAAATCAAAGATGCGTTGTTCGACCTCTGGAAACAGCTTGTGAACGTGGTCAGATAGGTAGACAACGCCAATTGGAAAGATTGGATTGCAGGGAAGGCGAACATAAAGAATTTTTTGCATAGCAGACCTGGCGTTAAGGATTTATAAATCTCTTCCTTAGAAACGAAGACTTGAGGAACCTTCACCTCATCAAGGTCAATTTTGCTCCTCAGCGCAACCGCTGAGAGCATTCGGCAGTTTTTCGTGCCGAGTCTACCAACAAGGGCGCTTCTACAAATTCTGAAATTAGTTTTCACATAACTTAACTTTAACAAGATTAACGACTTCACTCAACTGTGTGGTATTTTTTCCTGAGAAAGTAAAACCCTTTAGAGCGGGAGCCATAAAAGCGATGAGCAATACCGAGGGAGGAAAGCAAGGTATTTTTACTTAAAATCTTAAAATTTTCTTCAAAAAGACACAAAACCTAAGAATTGAGGAACTTGTACCCACTCTATGTATCTGTAGATACAGGGGAGAGAATGGGATTGGTAGTCGGGTTTACAGCTAATGGGGATCGCAGATGCTAGCTTGAATGATGTAATAACAAGTTTTAGCGGAAAAAACCTCAGCAATTATGGCTCAGATTCTAGATCCCCTACCTTCAGATAATAAAGATCAAATTCTTTGCTGCTATGTGAATGCTACCAGCCACATTCAAATAGTGAGAATTTCAAATATACCTAACTGGTATTTTGAGCGAGTTGTTTTTCCAGGTCAACGTTTGGTATTTGAAGCACTGCCAGAGTCGCTTCTAGAAATTCACACGGGCATGATGGCAAGTGCAATTATTTCAGACACGATTCCTTGCGATCGCTTGTGCGTGGATGAAGATAGCGATCGCCGCTCCAAACCGACTCCTGAGCCAATAGCAGAAACTACACTTAGTAAACCCCCTTTAGAAACAGTTAATCATAAAAGCCAATTAACCATCGACTCTTTAGCCCTGGCTGCTGCTATGGGCTAGTTATTCTCAAAATTTAAAAGCGCGAGTGGGGTTGCTCATGTTGGCAACCCCTTCCTTTTATCATGGAAGGTGAAAGCTTTTTAAGCGAACCTATAACGTTTAACGTGTGAATTTACCTTCCTTTCTGTGGCTGTGGAAGATTGCCGCTTGGTCAATGGGCTTATCAATCTTAGCCTACGTCTTGCTAGCAGTCAGTGGCATCAATTTGTTCTCTAAACGCAACTCAGGGCATCCGCAACCGAATTGGTTGCGCCGGATGCACTACATTACAGGTTGGGTAATGGTAGGTTTGGTATTGCTTTTATTAGCGATCGGTTTAGTGGGCACTATTGGTCATTACGGAAGTCTAGGGCACTCCGGACACTTAATTGCAGGATTATCTGTTGTGGCGCTAGTGTTACTTTCAGTAGCCAGCGCTACCCAAATTAGCCCAACACAACCTTGGGCACGGGCTGTTCACGTCGGTACAAACCTCGTACTGTTTGTGGGTTTTGCCTGGGTATCGCTTACGGGTTGGCAGGTTGTACAGAAGTATTTACCTTAACTTAGTAGTGCTGAGTGCAGTTCGACAAGACTTCGGCGTGACCCTTCGACAAGACTTCGGCGTGAGCGCTCAGTCGAACGCTCAGGGCGGAGACGCGGCAGTTGAGCTTGTCGAAACTCAGTCGAACGCTCACTGTGAACTGAGTGCTGAGTTGTACCCCATAGCCTTTAGCTATGGAATTGAAAGATGAGACAAAAATAAGAAATATTTCTTTCGCAAG
The DNA here is from genome assembly GCA_036703885.1 of Candidatus Sericytochromatia bacterium. Lineage (GTDB taxonomy): Bacteria > Cyanobacteriota > Cyanobacteriia > Cyanobacteriales > Coleofasciculaceae > CADCTM01. The sequence goes on along the minus strand of DATNQT010000622.1, from coordinate 154 downwards.
TCTGAGGAAAAGTTGTCAGAGATTCAGGGACAATGTTTGGTACTCTGGAGTAAAGTGTGATAGACAGAAGCTTGATGGGTAATAAATTACACAAAACTTGCCAAAAAATCATTACCAATTAATTTTGTTTATTTTTTCGGCTTGACGAACCTAT
>DATNQT010000621.1:0-2457 GCA_036703885.1 Candidatus Sericytochromatia bacterium | reverse complement strand
CCCGCTTTCGTGATGCCTCGTGCGATCGCTTGCGCTAAAGTTGCTGTATTCCCATACGCCGAAGCATAAATTAGGGCAACACTTGTCTCCTGGCTTTTTTGTTGCTCAGTCCATTGGCGATAGGCTTGAGTCAGTTCAATCAAGCTATAACGTACCAAGGGACCGTGACCTGTAGCATAGAGCCGTGCTGGGAAGTCAGCCAGTTTTTCTAACGCCGTTTCTACTTGCCGTGCATGAGGAGCCATCAGGCAGTCAAAATAGTAGCGTCGGTCTTCCCCAATCGTCGTCCAGCCTTCATCAAGAACTTGGTCGCCACAGATATGCGCCCCAAAAAACTTATCAGTAAAAAGAATTTCACTTTCAGGGTCGTAGGTACAAAGGGCATCAGACCAACGGGGTGTAGGAGTTGGAATAAATTGCAGGTGATGACCTCTACCTAAATCGAGGGTTTCTTCACCCCGCATTACAGTAATTTGCAGCCCCTGCTCTGGTAGGGTTTCAGGGTAAGTATTCTCAAATAAGTTGCGTAGAGATTTTGCGCTTGGGTTTGAGCAAACAAAAGTAATTTGGGGAGCAAGCTTTAGTAAAGCATTGAGCGTCACCAACCGATTCGGATTGATATGCCCCAAAATTACGTAATCTAATTGCTTCAAGTCGAGGCGTTGCTTTAATGCCGCCAGAAAACTTTCCGTGAATGATTCACCAGGCGGGTCAATTAGAGCAATTTTATCGCCTTGAATCAGATAAGAATTAGCTGTTGTGCCGCGTTGTAGAGCGTATTCGATTTCAAACTTGAGTCTATCCCAAGTGCGCGATCGCATTACAATCGTATCTGCTCCAATTGGGAGAACCTGAACATCTCGTTGCTTAATTTCTGCCATGACTGTGACACTTAATTAGATTTTTTTTATGAATACGAGCGGAACGAAGCCTGCACAGATTAAATAAACTGCATTTTCATAGCCACAGATAAAAAGAACTATCCCAACTAAAAAAGCCACTCCAGAAAATGAAATCTTATAGATAAATTGGCTTTTTTCCAGAAACCGTCTGTGGTTCTCTTCCTTGACTTCCTCATTCTGGCGGAGAATTACCTCGCGTACTCTAGCCCAATCTAGAGCCTCGTTTGGAGAATCCGATTTTGCTAAAAGCTCTTCAACTAATGAAATAGTTTTGGCGAGATTTCGAGGATTGCGATCGCGAAGGTTTGGTGAAGACGATAAAGTTATGGCCAGTTCGTCTGGTTTTTCTTGCATCAATGGGACTCACGCATTTTTACCACAGATTTAAGTTATAGCGATTCTCACTGGGGTTAAATAAAGGCACTCGTTTTTTGTTCATGGTTGATGGTTCATGGTTCTCGCGATATGAACTAGGAACGGGCGCTTCCTGCCCTAATAATTTTTCGGGTGACCTGACGCCCCATGAACTATGAACCCTTAGTGCATTTCAAAAGGCTTTATTCTATCAGCTAGGGTCTAAATTCCTTGCTAAGTTTGCTAGTAAGTGGATGGTGAAAGGTTTGAGGTTTCAGCAGGACTTAGAGGCTGTTTCTTACATAAATGTAGATCCCCCTAAATCCCCCTTAAAAAGGGGGACTTTCAAGAGATTTTCCCCCTTGAAAAAAGGGGCTAGGGGGGAGCGAGCCAGGATTAGGTATCCAGAGCTTAACATTTGTTTGTAAACAGCCTCTTAATAATGATTTCCCACTTTTCGATGATGGACGGCGGTAAGGGCTTCGGATTTGGAAACGCGACCGTTATCTACGGTGCTGTAAACAATCCAATGGTCGCTACATTCCATACGACTGACGACTTTGCACTCGATATAAGCTAGAGCATCTGTGAGAATGGGCGAACCGTTTTCAGCAGGTTGAGTTTTTACCCCAGCAAAGCGGTCGGCACCAGGCGGGAAGCGCTTGAGGAAGTGCTTCATTAATGCTTGGTAGTTGCCTTCTTCTAAGACGTTGAGAACAAAGCGATCGCCAACGTGCATTAATGATTCTATGGCTCGGTCTTTGGCAACTGCGATCGTTAAGCCTAAAGGTTTAAAGCTAGCTTGCGTTACCCAAGAAGCTAACATCGCACTCTTAACATCGCCTCTCTTAGCGGTGATGATATATAAGCCCCCACTGATGCGTCCCAAGGCTTTGTCGAGGTCGGCATCCAGGGACTTCATGTTTTTGATACTGCGATCGCGTGTTAGCCATTGCCCCATATCTGTACCCGCTTCTTCACAAAGTTGGTACGTCGCTTCTGAAGGGGTGTCCTTGACCCGAATCGCAGGAAATGCTTCTTTCACACCCAAATCTCTGAATTGCCTCAATAGCGAGTCGATGGGTTCGTCATCTCCACCGTAGGACTCGAAAATACCAATGGCTTGCTTAGAATTGGCAGCAGCAAGTACCGTACCCACGGCGGCAGCAGCGCTGGCGCTGGACGTTGGAGGCAGTCCAAT
>DATNQT010000620.1:0-11110 GCA_036703885.1 Candidatus Sericytochromatia bacterium | reverse complement strand
CCCCCTAGGGCGTGTTTTCAAACTCTATATTTACCTGTCTGTTGCAAAGAAGATCCCCCCCAGCCCCCCTTAAAAAGGGGGGAGAATCTACTCAAAGTCCCCCTGTCTTGCTCGAAGTTTTGGGGAAGCAGAGCTACACCCAAAATTCGAGCGCTTTTTAAGGGGGATTTAGGGGGATCTGAATCTGGCGGGGAAGGCAAGAAAACACGCCCAAGCCCCCTTCCCTACCAGGGAAGGAGGAACAACAGACTCCCCTCTCCTCATAGGAGAAGGGCAGGGGGAGAGATTCTTCTAAATTCCGCCCAAGTCCAAATCCCCATGCAACCACTACGCCGCCGCATCAACCCCCAAACCTTTGTTATTACCCTCAGACAACTCGCCAAACACCTGAAAATTAACCAAGAGCGCATCCTCAACTGGGAAAAATGGCATAACGTCCTTTGGGTACACATCAAAGGACTGGGCGGTTACTTCATCAGTTACCGCAAACTAGAACAGTGGATTGCCGCTTGCCGTACCTTAATTCACTTCTGCCCAAACCTAGAAGCCCTCAACGCTCTCTGGTCAGTTATCCTGCAAGAAGCACAACGCTATACCCAAGAAGCGCTTACCCGACTCGAAGCCATCTGGAAGCAACGACACATCGAGCTATCCAACCGTCAACAAACCTAGTGGTGCGTTAGCGAAGTATGCCCTTAGGCTTATCGCCTTTAACACTGGCTATTACTAATCGCGATCGCATCTTCCATGCCCAAGGCTCTATCGTTGTAGGTATAGCTTAACCATAAGGCACTGTCAGAATTAAAGAATAGCTACCTCTATATATGAATTCCTGAGGAAAAGCAATATGACCGCCACATTATCCGCGCCTCAATCCATTGAATCCTGGTTGGGTGAAGAAGGAGAAGACCTACTCATCTACCAAGCGAAAGTTTCCAAACAGCTGTTGCATCTCCCTGGCCCTGACTCAGTTGAGCGAATTTTTGCCCAAAGCGATCGCAATCCCCAAGTGCTACGTTCCCTCCAGCAACTCTACTCAACTGGACGCCTTGCCAATACGGGTTATCTCTCCATCCTGCCAGTAGACCAAGGCATAGAACACTCAGCTGGAGCCTCCTTTGCTCCCAACCCGATGTACTTCGATCCCGAAAACATCATCAAACTTGCGATCGAAGGCGGTTGCAATGCTGTTGCTACCACCTTAGGCGTTTTGGGGATGGCGTCTCGTAAGTATGCCCACCGTATCCCGTTCATTATGAAACTCAACCATAATGAACTGCTTACTTACCCGAATCAATATGACCAGATCATGTTTGCCAGTGTCGAGCAAGCCTGGAATTTAGGGGCAGTGGCTGTGGGAGCAACGATTTACTTTGGTTCCGAACAGTCTACTCGCCAAATTCAGGAAGTCAGCCGCGCCTTTGCCCGTGCCCACGAACTCGGTATGGCAACCATCCTCTGGTGCTATCTCCGCAATAGTGCTTTCAAACAAGATGATAAAGACTATCACCTTGCTGCGGATCTCACGGGTCAGGCGAACCACTTGGGCGTTACCATCGAAGCCGACATTATCAAGCAGAAGTTGCCTGAAAACAATAACGCTTATGGTGCGATCGGTAAAACCCTTGGTGCGAAGGTATATGGCAAAACCAACGATCTCGTCTATTCCGAACTGAGCAGCGACCACCCAATTGATCTAACTCGCTATCAGGTACTCAACTGCTACTCCGGTCGTGCAGGTCTAATTAACTCCGGTGGGGCATCGGGTAAAAACGACTTTGCTGAAGCGATTCGGACAGCGGTAATTAACAAACGTGCGGGCGGTACAGGGTTGATTTCTGGTCGCAAGACCTTCCAGCGTCCATTTGAGGAAGGTGTTAAGCTGTTCCACGCCATTCAGGATGTTTACCTATCCAGTGAAGTGACGATCGCTTAAGCGTCAATAATCAAAAACTCACCTGCCATATTCCTAACCAGAGATAACCGGAGCCGCAAGTGAGGATAATGTAAAATCTAAAATTTGTTGACAAGAATCCCACAGTTAAGCTTCGGCCTTAACCGTGGGATTCTTTCGTTACTGGGAGCGCAACCACGTTGCCCTCTCCCCATGCTCTACCAGAGGACTACCCTGTCAGCCTGTAAAAAATCTATCAGATTTAATAAGGGTGGCATTTTTTTATCAAAATCAAATTCAGCTTCAAAATTTGTCCGTTATTAGGCTTAAAGTTCAAGTGAGGAATTATAAAAAACTTTTCGGTCAGATGTATTTTATTGGTAGAGGCAAACATGAGCGATAACCCTAACGGGATTCCTGCGGATCGCGACAGACCAAAAGAAGAGCTTATCGAGGAATTGGAAGCACTGCGTCAAGAAGTTGCTGAACTCAGAACCACGAAAGCCGCTTTCGATGCTCAAAATGAGCTAATCAAAACTTTCGTAATCATGTTGCAAACAGCGACTGGAAAGCTAATGCTCAGATCTATGTTGCAACAAACTATGGATGTTACTCGTAAGTTAACTGATGCTGAAGAAAGTAGCCTATTTTTACTTGATGCTGATGGCGTTGTTACGGAAAGCCTCCTAGCTCGCGGTGCGACTCTCCGAGCACAGAAACAGAGATTACTTGGTCAGGTTCTGGACAAAGGTCTTGCTGGCTGGGTAATCCGTCACCGCCAAGTTGGACTGATTATTGATACGAGAAATGATGAGCGCTGGTTGACACTACCCAATCAACCTTACAGCGTTCGCTCTGCACTATGCGTACCCATCCAGAAGGGTAAGGAATTGCTAGGTGTTCTTACCCTCATGCACTCGCAACCCGGACACTTTAACCCCGAAACAGTCCAGATCATGCAGATGACTGCCACTCAAATGGCTCTAATCCTTGAGAATGCTCGACTCTATACTGAACGTCAACAGGTAGAGAAAGAGGTTCCCCAGACAGAAGAGCTAGCCTCAAAAGAGGGAGAGTTTTCTCTCCTCGGCATTTACATCTTGTTCGGGGAAGGAAACTTTCTGTATGCTAACTCCAGATTGGCAGAGATTTTTGGCTACACGTTCGGTGAACTTGTCTCTTTAGAATCAGTACTCGACCTCGTCGCAACGGATAATCGTAGATTCTTTGCTCAACAGATGAATCAGTGTCTTCAGGGCTACAGCAAAAACCTCTCCTGTAAGTTCCGGGGACAACGGAAAGACGGCAGCCGGATTGATGTAGAAGTTTATGGAACGAGAACAAAACTGTATGGGAAGTTTGTAATTGTCGGCGCGCTCAGAAAGATTTGAGTGGCAAAGGCTATCCTTCTAAGTGCCTTCCCACATCATGTAAAAGCCTTGAGCGCTCCGTTTAGCTTCTTAGCCCTTCCCTTTATCTTCCAATCAATCTAACCATTCACCAACAGCAGGGGTGTTAAAACCAACGCGCTGCCTAGAAGTCTGGTTAGTTCTCTTGTCGCTTCTATTTTCAGCCTGATGCACTTGTGCTTTGTACAATCCCTCCGCAGGAGAAGGGTTCTGTGGTCGCTCTGATACTGAGGATTTGGATGTCCTGCGTAAATCTCGTTTTTGAGGAGTTGGTCGAAAAGAGCGCAACCATGCATGAGCTTCATTCAGTTCTTGAAGCTTATAGTGAGCTTTCTGCTGTAGCCGAGGATGACCGACAAAACGGTCGGGATGCCAAACCCAGGTTAAATCTAGGTAACCTTGGTGAACTTCCTCCTGTGACGCTCCTGGCTCTAGCTCAAGGACTCTGTAGTATCGTTCTACTTCTAGCATCGACCATATCCTCTCGTTATAGGGAATTAGTGAGAAAAATCGTTTTTTTTAAGTCTGAAGTGTCTAACGCTGAGAGGAAGCGAAAAAACACATCATTTTAGGAAATATATATTTTGTAGTCTTTCTTTAACTTAAGTTAACGATCTATTAGTGAAGCGTTCACAGTATTGTTTACACAGGTTACGTCGATTGCCAGAAAGCTCGCGCTATAGACGTGGAGGATATAGCGGTTCTCAGGTGCATGGAATACACCTCGTTCTTTCCTTCTGCCATCTGCCTCCTGCCCTCTGCCTTCGTCAACCTTGCTCAACTTGGCTTCTAATCAACCTCTGCACGCTCACTAAGGCTCGGTTCAACTCGTAACTTCGCCTCTGTGGTTCGTTCAAATATGCCTGTTGTTCCTCCTCAATCATCTGCACATCCTGCCGCACTAACCCATCGAGTAACTTTTGTGCAGAACCAAATAAACTATTTTTTACAAATTGACGGAACCACACTGGCAACTTATGTAAGCGCCAAAATGCATTCAGTGAAGTGAAATGAATCAGATAAGCACGAGTTGTCGTCTCACTTACCGGACAAAGTAGACAGTAAATTTTGAAATCTTTCCCTAAGGTAGAAATCCAGTGCGGGTAAACATAACTCACATCCAATGGTTCTGGGTGAAGGAGTCTCAAGGCTGGGAAAAAAAGCTGAGAGATTGACCAGATTTTGTCAATTTTGTAATAACTTTGAGCCTGATAATGGGCATCCACTCGGTTAGCATCTTCTTCAATATCTTCTAGCACGGCATCCGTCCAAGCCTGCCAGTCTTGATGCAAATGCCCGTGGTACATATCCATCAGGTTTTCTATTAGATAGGAATAGTGGGCGTTACATTCAATGGTTGAAACTGTGGCGATGTAGTTGAGATGTTCCCACTCTGGTATGCCCATTGGCTGTGAGGGTACGGCATCCCCAGGAAACAGCCAGATAAAGCCATCTTGTTCTCGTACCGAATAATTGCGAATTTTGCAGTTGGGTAGTTTTTGATTAGCAGCTAGATAGGGGACAGTTGCACACTCTCCACTTGACTCAAATTGCCACCCATGATAGGCGCATTCTAAGCGATCGCCTTTTACCTGACCATGACTGAGCTTAACCTGCCGATGGGGGCAACGGTCTTCTAAGGCGTGGACTGTTCCCTTATCATCTCGATAAAGAACAATCGGGTGATTCCAGAGAATGACGCCTAGAGGCTGCGTTTGCACCTCGGTACTACGAGCAACTACATACCAATGATTGGGGTTAATTCCCAACTGACGAATATCAAGGTACTGGCTGGTTAGAGAAGGAGATTGCATGGTGTAAGCCCTTTATTGTTGCTTGAATTTAAGATTTTTTATCTTTGTTTATGCTTTTCTTAAAACTTAGAAATACTATCTAGAAAATAGGGAGTAGGGAAGAGAGATTTTCAATGCTTCTTTGTGGGTTTTCGCCCCTAGAGTCTGATTTAAAAATAGTAAAAATAGAGTGTCTTCGCTGTGGTGTATACAGTTTTTGATTGCAATTTGTGGATTCCTGAGGGGTAATACCCCTCGGGGGATGACGCAGATATTATGTGTTCTTGGATACGTTATTAATCATTCACAAAATTATATGAAAAATCTCTTCTTGGTAAGATGTAATTAAAGGGTAAGCGAATGGAACGTTCTTCATTAGAACTTTCTATGTATTACCAATGGAATATGAATACTCAAAGTATCAATTTTAATCAAGAAAAACCTTTTAATCAAGAGAAGGATGTAAACAGGGGGGAAATAGGGGAGATGGAGGAAGAGATTGAATTCTTGCGAGAACAAGTGGAGAGCTTAAAGCAATTACTGTGTCACGAAAATCAGCTTACAAACCACTATATTCAGGAACTAGCCAATACAAATAAAGAACTGGAATGGATGAATGAGGAAATATCTAATCTCATGGCATTAAACAGAGAACCACTTGCTGAGGCTAAGGAATTGGCTAAAGGCATTGTTGAACAAAAAAAAGCTGTTAGGGAGTCTTTAGCTGACTTACTCGATGCTATTGATCGTTCTCCAGTCGAACTAAATGAGTTTGAGCAGATAGACGGAGCGAGCTTTAAGGGCAAGTTGGGAAAGTATAAGGCTCAGAGTCGTGAGCTTAGGGCGCAGTCCGATAAGATTAGGGCTAACTCTAGTCAGATTACGATCGCCTCCTATGAAATTATGGCTCGCTCTCGTGAGCTTAGGGTTTGTTCTCGTGAGATTAAAGTTCATTCTCGCAAAGTTAGGAATCAGTCTAATAGCATGCAAGCCTTCCGGGATGCTTCACACCTAGACAAGATGTATAAGATTAGTTAGGGCGATCGCCTTTGAATTTGAGATTGTAAAGACGCAATAATTTACGTCTCTACAACGTTTTAGCATTAGATTTTCAGGATGCCCTCTGGATTCACCGAAAAAAGCGATCGCCTCTGCAACCCCTCCCGATTCAGAATCCCGTTCGCCGCTAGTAAGCCACTACTAATGGCTCGTTCCATCAAACCACAGGGAAACGGCATCTTCACCCAGTCACCAGCAAATATAAGATTGGGAACGCTAGTACAGGTTTCTGGTCGTTCTGCATAGCTGCCAGGTGGATAGCCAGAAAAGTTTTTCTGATTCACCAATTCCCTATGTAGCATATTGGCTTCTTTAAGAGACGGAACAATTTCATAAAGTTCCTGCTCAAATGTGGTCAGCAAGACTTGCTGATTTGGGAATTGTTTCTCTTTGTAGCAGTAGGCGTGTAACTCCACGACGCTGCCACCAGTTTTTTGGTTCCAGGCAATGAATTGGTCTTGTATCCGATGATATAAGGTGATGCTATCGGTAAGTTGATAGCCGGAGAGGGAAGTAAAATTGCTATGTTCCCAGTCAAAGTCGCTATCAAACCAGAAACGGGCAACTGCAAATGGGTCAGCGATCGCAAGTTTCTCCACCTGAGTATTTACTTGCTGATTTACCTCACCCTGAGAAAGGTTAAATAACTGTTGAACTCCGGGCACATCTGTGGCAAAGACATAATAATCCGCCTTAATTGTCTCTTCCAATGGTCGTAGAGGCGCAACGCCTCGCACTCCTACCAGTTGCACCTCGTCTTCGGCACGTTGAGCAATTTGGAAGCGAGGTAAATCTCGTTTTGCTGGACCCGCAACAACTCGCCCTTCGCCGTCATAGAGTGCGCCGTGGCAAGGACAAAGAAACTTGCCATCCACTTGCCGTTGCACGGTACAACCTTGGTGAGTACAGCTAAGAGAAATTGCTTCATCTTCTCCCGGTATCGCCGCAAAAACCGCATCCCCAGCACCGTAATATTCCACTCCAGATGGTTTGGGATTTGAGATTCGGGACTTAGAAGAATCTTCCCCACTCCCCATAACAGCGTTGCGCTTCACCCAAAAAGGCACATCACTTTGAGCATTTCCCTGCTGGTAGCTGAGAGAATCAATCTTGCCTTGCTGCCAGTGAACGCTACTTACAGTTGCCTCGGTAACAATCTTGCCACCACTGCGCTGAATTGCTGTAGCGATAGGCTGTACCAAACTGGTGCCCATATCCTGCCGCGTACCGTTAAACGCTAACCCTTCTGGATTGCCAAAAAAGTAGAAGTGGAAAAACTGCATCAGTTCTCCTACACTTAGCTCGTCTGGGGCGTTAAGGCTAGATTTGGCAAAGGGGAGAAAGTACAAATCATAAAGCCCTTGAGGGAAATCTTGCTTCACCCACTCTTGCACTGACAAGCCATCGAGGCGATCGAAACTTTTGGGAATCTGAAAACCACCAATTTCTCGGAATACTTGCCAGTGTTCCAGTTTTGTCAGGTTTATGCCCCAACGCAACCAATTAGGAGATGCGATCGCTAAATCGACAATATTCCAAGGAAATGCCGAATGGTTTGGTCGAAACACTTCCGGATTGTATTTACCATCTCGGAAAACCACCGCGTAGGACTCTAAAGATAAAAAATTATCGCTGATATTTAGTTCTTTAACTAAGCTGTTGAGGTTGTAATACTGGGGGAAAAAGCCGTGGAAGCCGTGTTCCATCATGAAGGTTTCATCGCCCACTTGGATCGACCAACTAGCAATTTTACCTCCCAGTTGTGGCGATCGCTCCAAAAGCGTTACCTTAAAACCGCGTTGGCACAGTTGGTAAGCACAAGCTAGCCCCGCCAATCCAGCCCCAACCACAACAACACTTTTCGGTTGGTTTAGCTGTCGCGGTAAATCCAGAGTATCTTGTTGAAAAATCGTTGGCTGAGGCTTGGAGAAGCGGGAGTAACCCAGCAGTCCACCAGCCGCACCTACACCCAATAACTTCAGCGCCGTCCGTCGAGAAATTGCATGATTGAGTCCGCTTTCATCCCCATTCTTTGCAGGGGAGGAGGGTGGTACCACAGGGGAATTGGATGATTGATTGTTCATGGGATAGAGCTAAATCTTTAGGCAATGAGATCGATCTACCTATTAATAGGTAGGTCAACTAGAAAAAAAATTATTGGGGCTGTAACCCGTCTAACAAAACCGAAATCACTTCTGAGGCGATAACGTGTTTTGGCGCAGTTCCCGGCAACGTACTAGCAAAGTTCATTCCGTCCATCGCTGATAGAAAAAGACCAGCGAGGATATTAGGCTTTACCTCTCTAATCTGACCTCGTTCTTGTGCAGCGATGAACGCTTGCCTGAGGGGTTCAAAGATGGACTGTTCAGCCATTAACGATAATCGCTGGATGTGTTCTTCACTCAAAGCTGGCACATCAGTATGCATCAGGCTTAAGAAATTGAGATGTGGTTGCGAGATGAACCAATGGGATGCCGCGTGCAACTGTGTTCTCAGATCTGACCCAGCCTCATAGATTGCTTGCTCTAAACCATTTCGGTGACGTGCAAAAACTTGTTCGGTCACGGTGATGAACAGTTGCTCCTTACTGGGAAAGTGATAGTACAGCGATGCCTGACGAATCCCTACTTCCTCAGCGATATCTCGCATCGTAACGTTGTTGTAACCCCATTGACGGAACAGGGTTTCAGCTGCAGCCAAGATACGTTCGCGTGCGTCTAATGGAACTTGGTCAAACACTGCAAGTCAATTTGGAGATTGGCTGCTTACTGAAGAATTGGTAGACTACCTACTATTCAGTAGTTTCAAGAAATCTCTTAATTTTGTCAAGGAATTCAGGGAGGCTTGAGAAACTTTTAATAGTTTCGCCGAGAATTCCCCTGTGCCTTATGCCTGGGGATGAGAGGCGAGTCAATCAAGCGGTTCAATGCCGCGCCGATTGACATTTTGCCTACAGGCTTTATCAATACTTGGTTTCATGGTAAAATCCCTGCTTGAGAAATGTTGTTAAGGTCAGAATTTATCCCACATCTGAGCAGCAAGAGTCTTTAGCAAAAGCTTTTGGCTGTGCTCGTTGGTGGTGGAATTATGGACTGAACCTGAATAACGAAACTTATAAAGCAACCGGAAAAGGTCTGTCGAGGCAAGGATACAATGACAGGTTGCCGGAGCTTAAAAAAGAGTTCCCTTGGCTAACTGAATGCTATTCTCAGGTACTTCAATCTGTCTCATTGAACTTATCTCAAGCGTTCATCAACTTCTTTGAAGGACGAACCAAATACCCCAATTTTAAGAGCAAGCATGGCAAGCAATCGATTCAATACCCTCAGCACGTCAAATTATTAGAAGGCGCAATTAAACTCCCTAAGATTGGTAAGGTTAAGGCTAAAATTCATCGAAGGTTTGACGGTAAACTAAAAACTGTGACTGTCACTATGAGCAAGACAGGCAAATATTATGCCGCTTTGCTGTTTGATGATGGACTACCTGAGCCGCAAACCAGCTCACAAGGCAAAGCTGTAGGGATCGATGTTGGATTAACCCATTTTGCTATTACGTCAGATGGTTCAAAGTTTGCAAATCCTCGACACCTAAAACAACGAGAAAAAAACCTCAAGCGTAAGCAACAAAAGCTGTCCCGCAAACAAAAAGCCTCAAAGCGTAGGGAGAAAGCAAGACGGCTTGTTGCCAGGGTACACGAGCGGATTGCTAACATACGGAAAGACTTTCAACATAAACTTTCTCGCAAATTGGTGAACGAAAACCAAGTCATCGTTGCTGAGAATTTGGCAGTTAAAAACATGGTAAAAAATCACAATTTAGCTAAAGCAATTAGTGATTGTGGTTGGTCAGAATTTACCAGACAGCTAAAATACAAGGCTGAAAAAAATGGGAAAACCTACCTCGAAATCGGGCGATTCTTCCCATCTAGTAAGACTTGTCACGTTTGCCTGAATCAGATTGATAGCCTATCTCTAGATGTTCGCAACTGGACTTGTTCCGATTGCGGGACTCATCACGACAGAGATGTGAATGCCGCTATTATCATCCGAGATGAAGGACTACGCCTATTAGCGTTGGGAACCAGCGCTACTGCCCAAGGAGGCAGAGTAAGACCGACGCAGGGACGCAAGTCATCTGTGGCGGCTTCTGCTGTTGAATTGGGAAGCCGCATCCGCTCGTCGGTGCGGTAGTTCACGCTTACATACGGCGAAACTCAGCGATTTTGCTGATAGCTGGAGCGATCGCACCAACAGCATCACAATCATCCACCACGGAACTTCTCACGATGAAATATTGGCGCGAAACTTTTGCCGTAGCACAGCGAATCTTAATTGAATTGGGGCGACGACGGCGCAGCCTAGTTTTCTGGAGTATTTTTCCAATCTCTGTCCTGTTACTCAACGGGTTTATTTTGGCAGAACGAGCCAAGCTGTCAACAGCTAAAGCCTTTGAAAGCGCTGCCCCTTCTACTCTGGTAGGTGCTGCCCTATTTTTCAGCTGCTTAGGTGGCAGTGTGGCAACAGTAGTTGCCGAGCGAGAACAGCAGACTCTCAAGCGCCTATTTATCTCCCCCTTAAGTGGAACCTCCTATTTTCTCGGTATATTTTTTGCCCATAGCTGCATCGGCTTTGGTCAAACACTTTTGGTTTATACCATTTCAGCGTTTTTAGGAGCTAGGTTTCAGGGTTCTGTTCTGCTGGGAGTATTGATTATCTTACTCAGTATTATTTCTTATGTGAGTGTAGGATTTGTTCTCGGTACACAGCTAGCACGACGGACTGAGGATGTGAATGCTTTAGTTGCGGCTTTCGGTGTCCCTCTGCTGATCTTAGGAGGAGCATTTCTTCCGAGATCGTTGTTTCCAAAGAAGTTGCTGGAAATTGCCAAATTCAACCCAATCTATCACATGAATGAAGCCCTGTTAGGTGTCTGGGCAAGTGGCAACGGACTAG
>DATNQT010000619.1:0-6476 GCA_036703885.1 Candidatus Sericytochromatia bacterium | reverse complement strand
CCGAATCAATCTTCGGTTGCTAAGGCGTATCAGGAGTTTAATGAGGACGGGACGATGAAAGATTCACCTTATCGAGATCGCGTCATTGATGTGATGGAAGAACTTTACAAGTTCACTCTGCTGTTGCGTGACAAGGTTGATCATCTGACAGACCGCTACAGCGAACGCAAGGAAAAAGCGCTCAAGCAAACCATTGAGTACTAGAATCAAAGATAAATTTAGGTAAGCAATTGAGCAATCGCCATGCTCACCACCCAACTACTGTCTTTCAGCAGCGATCGCTAACTTTACCCCTTTAATCTGATTCAAGCGATCCATCACACTCACCACCCGACCGTGAGCCACTCTAGCATCAGCATAGATAACCACCAGCGAACCGGGGTTCTGCTCAACAATCGAGCCTACTGCCTCTTCAAGCTCTTCTAGGGCGATCGGCTGACGGTTCAGGGCGATCGCGCTATTAGCACTAATCGTCACATTAATTTGAGCCGTTCGTAGAGTTTGAGCTGTTGATGCTGTTGGTAAATTGACGGGTAGCCCCTCCGAACGAGTTAAATACAGCGTCGAAACGATAAAGAATGCCAGGATTGAGAAAATTACATCAATCATCGGCACGAGGTTGATCTGGAAAGGAGTTTCTGACTCATCGGGAAGACGCATTGGTTGTTGGTTGTTTGTTATCTGTTGTTGGTTATTAGTTATAGGAGAGGTAAGAGGTTCCTTAAGAATACCTACATATCGCTCCTCCACTCCCCTTGCTAAGAGGAGAGCAAGCATCTGATTTGTTGCAGGAAATTAGCAAAACGGTCTTAGAATGTCAAATCTCTCTGATAAAGATTACTGAGGTAGCATCCAGAAACTGAATGCTTTATGAAAGCTTTTTATTTGCTTTGATAGATTATTAAAATTTATTAAAAAAGTTGATTCAGAGCGGAGATACTAGACTCGATGGTTGACAGTGATTGCAGAGGCGATCGCCTGTTTTTGGGTCGAACCAGTGAATTGACCGCTGCGGTAGGGATAGGGTTACTTCTTCTGTTTCCCACCTCACACTACTAGGCAATAGAGCACGTACAGTAATCGAATCCGAACCTTTAACTCGAACGCTAATCAGATTGTGCATTCCCAGGTTTTCCACCAAGTAAATCCGACCTTGAATCGTCTGCTCATCCTCAGGCTTGGCAAGGGAAACCTCTTCTGGGCGAATACCCACTACAATCTTTGGAGGTATTGTGGGTAAGTCCGGCAAGGGAATTCTATACTCACCCAAGACAGCGTTATAACCCTCACGGTTGAGTGTCAGTAAGTTCATCTGAGGAGTGCCAACGAAACTAGCGACAAACTGATTAGCTGGCTGGGCATAAATACGCTGTGGCGTATCTAACTGTTGCAACTTACCCTCATATAACACTGCGACTTTCGTGGAGAGGGTCATCGCTTCCGTCTGATCGTGGGTGACGTAGACTACTGGTGCTTGCTGCTTTAAGAAAAGCTGCTTCAAATCTGCACGCACTTGCTCTCGTAGCAACGCATCAAGGTTACTTAATGGTTCATCGAGTAAGAAGACATCCGGTTGGCGTACCAGTGCCCTTCCTAAAGCGACCCGTTGCCGCTGACCTCCAGACATTTGACCGGGTTTGCGATCCATCAAGTTTGTCAGTCCCAGCTTACCGACAACTTCCTCTACGCGCTGACGAATTTCAGCAGACCGCATTTTGCGTAGTTTCAAAGCAGAGGCGATGTTTTCATAGACTGTCATATGAGGATAGAGGGCATAGCTTTGGAATACCATCGCAATGTTGCGATCGCCTGGTCTAACTCGCGTCATATTGCGCCCGTTAATCACCACCTTGCCATGGGTAGGTTGTTCCAACCCTGCAATCAACCGTAGTAGAGTCGATTTACCGCATCCCGATGGACCGAGTAGAGTCAGAAAGTCCCCTTGATCAATATCTATGCTGATATCTTTTACCGGGACTACCTTCGGAGTGTAAGTTTTGTTGAGGTTGTGTAATTCGAGACTAGACATAGTTTTTATTAATTAAATCAACCTTTTACAGCACCAGCCGTCAGTCCTTGGACAATCTTGCGCTGGAAGAACAGCACCAGCACTACCAGAGGCAATGTTCCCAAAACTGTAGCCGCAGCAATCGGACCGTAGGGAATTTCAAACACTGAAGTACTACCTAACTGGGCAGTGGCAACAGGAATCGTTTTCATGGATTCACGAGTGATAAACGTTAGGGCAAAGATAAACTCGTTCCAGGCAAATATAAAAGTAAGAATTCCAGTGGTTACCAGTGCAGGAACCGTCATCGGCAGCACAATTTGGGTAAGCATTTGCCAGGTATTGTAACCATCTACCTTGGCGGCATCTTCTAAATCGACGGGTAGCTGTAGAAAGAAACTTCGCATCACTGAAATTGTCAGCGGCAGATTTACAGCTGTGTAGGGAATAATTAAGCCAAGATAGTTATTACCTAGTCTCAATACCTGGATAATTTCTAACAATCCTAGGAAAAACAAAATAAACGGAAATAAGGTGACGAGCAGAACACCTGCGAGGATAATTTTTTCACCCTGAAGGCGTAACCGGGCTAATGCGTAGGCGGCTGGGGCACCAACTCCTAAACAAAGGACTGTGGAGACAATCGACACAAAGGCACTGTTGAAGAGGTATAGTGCAAACGGGCGGCGAGTAAATAAATCAATATAGTGCTTGAGCGTGTACTGAGTCGGAAAATAGATATTGGGAACGGCAGATATATCCTCGCTCACCTTAATTGAAGTGAGCAATTGCCAGAGAATTGGTGCAAGACAAAAGATTAAGAGTAAGATGATTCCCACAGGAAGGATAAGTATCTTTAGTAAATTTATTTTGCTGCCTGCTTGCGGTTGATTAGTTTGGAACTCTTGAGTTGCACTCATTGGTTATAGGATTTGGTATTTGAGATGATAAGTTGTGAAAATAACGCTAGCCTTAGAGACTATGATGATGCGAAGATGAGCTAGTTATACTATTAATTGTTCCCTGAAATATTGTTACTAAATTTGCTTAACAAGAAGGTGCCAACCACCACGACAGTGATCAACAAGAGAAATGTCACCACAACCAGTGCTGCACCATAACCGAAATCTAAATAGCGCATAACTGTGGAATAAATGTAGAGTGACACCACTTCCGTTGCTCCGCCAGGGCCACCCCCAGTCATTACCTGGATTAGGTCGAAAACTCCGAAAGCCCCGGCAAAGCGGAACAGGAATACAATCAGAATTTGCGGCATCAACAACGGCAGTGTGATTTTGGTGAAACTCTGCCAAGGTTTTGCCCCATCCATAGTGTGGGCTTCGTAGAGTTCTCTAGGAATTGATTGCAAACCTGCCAGCAACAGGATACTGATGAAGGGTGTGGTTTTCCAAACATCACCAGCAATTACTGCCATCATTGCTGTTATTGGGTCTCCCAGCCAGTTGACCCCAGTCTGAATAATGCCTAGACGCATTAAGATGTCGTTCCAAACACCAAACTGGTCGTTAAAAATCCAGGTCCAAGCAAGTCCAATGAGAGCGGTTGGTAATGCCCAGGGGAGAAGGGCAACAGTTCGTACTAGACTACGTCCTAGAAAGGTTTGATGCAAAATTAGAGCGATCGCCATCCCCAAAACAAGTTCTAGAACAACGGATGATGAGGTAAAGATGGCTGTATTCCAGAGGCTTTGCCAAAAGCGACCATCTCCGATCATGCGATCGTAATTGTCCAAACCAGAGAAGATAGGTTCTAGCTGCGTCCCCAGATTCTTGGTGAATAAACTTAACCAAAATGAACGCAAAATTGGATAGCCATAGATCAGTAAGAGTAGTAGTAATGCAGGCGCTACCATGAGCCAGCCTGTCCTTTGTTCCCTTGCTTGGATTGGATCTGCTTTCATCTGTTTGTTGTTTGTTGTTTGTCTTCAGTTGTTAGTTGTTCTTTGCCACTGACTACTGACTACTGACCAATAACCAATGACAACCTTCACCTCTTTTGAGCTACTCCTAACAGCTTGCGTGTTTCATCCGCAGCAGACTTCATCGCTTTTTCAGGGCTGAGTTTAGGATTTGACAGCGTGGCATTGAGGTAGCGCTGCAAAATATCAGAAGCCTGGGCATATTGAGCAATGGATGGACGTAGGACAGCACTTTCCACCACTTTTTTGAGCTGTGGGTAGTGGGGGTATTTGGCAATAATTGCTGGGTCTGTAAATAAATCCCGTCGGCTTGAAATATTGCCGGTTTCTAGAGTGAATCGGTGCTGTGCTTCTTTGGAGGTAAAGTATTGGATGGCTTTCCAAGCTTCTTCAGGATGTTTGGAGGTTTTGGAAATTCCCATACCCCAACCCCCTAAGCAAGCGCCACCTGTTTCACCAGGGACATGAACCATCGGTTTAATCCCAATCTTGCCCCTAATTTTTGAATTCTCCTCATTTGCCGAAGACCAAACATAAGGCCAGTTACGCAAGAATGCAGCTTCACCACTTACAAAGAGGCGTCGAGTTTCTTCTTCCCGATAGGTCGTGACTCCGGGAGGAGAAATCCCTTTTGCGATCGCACTACGCAGAAATTCAATGGCTTTAATCGCCTCAGGTTTATCTAATCCAACTTCCTTCGTTTCGGGATTCACCCAAAAGCCACCAGCACCCTTAAGCAATTCAACAAACATTGCTGGCAACCCTTCGTATTGAGCACCTTGCCAAACATAGCCCCAAGTAGCAGCTTTGTTATCCTGCAATTCCTGAGCAATTTTTACCAACTCCTCAAAGGTTTCTGGCGGCTTTACTCCTGCTTTCTCTAGCAAATCTTTGCGGTAGTAAAGCATTCCAACATCGGAACGGAGAGGGATTCGGTACAGCTTGCCTTTGTATCGTCCTGCCTCCACATCCTTGTCAAGAAATTCTTTTAAATACTTGTCAGTGGCTTGCTCAGAGAGATCCATCAGCCACCCAGCGGCGGCAAATTTAGCTGTCCAGATGACATCCATATAAACCAAGTCGTAAGGCGAGTCACCTAGGATAAATGCTGAGGTATAAAGGTTCTCGGTTAAGTCTGTTGCGTTGGGTGCCTCTACGATCTGGATGCGAATGTCTGGATTCTCTTTCTCGAAGTCCTTGATGATTAAATCCTTCCAGTAATGAACTTCACCAGCATTCATTAGTAGGGTAAGTGTAACGGGTTCCTGGGTTAGGGATGGTAGCGCCCAGAATTGTAATACCAGGATTAAGAAAACAACTATTCCCAAAAAATAAGGGAATCCTAATCTTATCAACAGTGTTCTCAGGGGTCTTTGCAGTCCGCCTAATTGCTGAATTATTCTCATTTTGATATGACAATTAATCGGAGAGCAAATGTCTCACGTTAAAAAAGCGATCGCGTTCTTGGATGTGATAACGTTCGCTAAAGCTACGCAGGCTAAAATCTCAGTTCTAAAAGAGCTAACGCAGCTCACCAAGGATAAAAATCTTTAGACCAGCCTTACAGAAATCAAATCTCGCTTGGGCAGAGGTAAGAAGATATCTTGCAACTGCTAAAGAATTTTTGCCAGCTGCACTATCGACTAACCACTATTTCAAGATAGACAAATTTGATGGATTTACCTTGCACCCTGAAGTTGGAACAGTATCACCCAACTTAGAGGAAAAATCTACTACGTAGACGACCAGAATAACCTGAAGATGCGACTCATTTATAGCATTATTCGCTATCTAGATGTCAATGTTTAGCAAAATATGACTAATAAATTCATCTTTTCTTCATGAGTACATGAGGCGGTGTCACATTGTTCTACATAGGGTTGGCCGAACAAGCCGAAAGCCCTTAGCTATCAATACTTTGAGGGGCATTGACAGTTGTTGAGATACTCAGGTATCTGGTAAAATCCGCCAAAACCCTTGTACCACCATCGGGGAAAATGTACCGAAAAGTTGACTCAACCCCCAGCCCATGTCAGCCTCCAGAAGAAGAAGCAAGCGTTAGAAGACGAGAAGATTCGTAATTCTATTGAGGGAAAATTTGGAATTTCCTTTCCGAAGATTTAGCCTGAATCGAGTCATGGCTAAACTGCCTTATACTTCTCAAACAGCTATTGCTATTATTTTTTTAGTCATGAATCTGTCCGCCCTGCTGCGGCAGTTTTTTTGTCTTTTTTTGTGCTTCAAACAAAACAACACCTTTTTGGAGAGGCAAGTATTACTAAAGGCTATAATTGGAGTAATTATCCACAATAATAACTCATCTTTGCTTCAGTCTTAAATAACGTATGAATATCTCTGTCGTTTTTCTCTGACTTATTCAGCAAGCCCTAATTATTGGTTGTTTGCTATGAGTTATAGCTGATAACAAACAACCAACAACTAACAACCAATAACTATCTGTAACCCTGTAAAGAACCGACTTCCAAAACCCCGCTGGGTTTAAATACGACCCGAAACTGAGCGAGGGGT
>DATNQT010000618.1:0-25718 GCA_036703885.1 Candidatus Sericytochromatia bacterium | reverse complement strand
TTGCAGTATCTGCGAGAGAACCAAACAAGTATTGTGGATAATCGGGCCTAAAGCAGCTGCCTCTCCGGGTGTGAGTTCCGCTAGTTGTTCACAGTGCCGCTTGGTCTTGATGATGAGAAAGCCAAGTAAAAGCACAGGGCTAAGGGAATGATCTACTCTCCAATAATAGACCTCTTGCAAAAGTCGATTTTTAGCTGTAGGGGCGAAGCATTTGCGCCCAGATTTATCGTTGAAATCAGGGTTTTTATCCGCGAATGCTTCGCCCTTTTCGGATTTATGCAAGAGGTCTAATCATCCTCATAAATCACTTCTCTAGGAGCTTGGCGCTTGCCAGTCAGTACATCGCAAGCCATACATCCCTCAGTCAGCATCAAAGAATATCCTCCTCAACTACTAGCTGTAGTTTTTCAACGAGTAATTTGCATAAGTCCTGAATTTTTAAAAGTGACTCGCCCCATATTGGATACTTTTTAGTTTGGAACTTCCTTACTGAAGAAAAAATTCTATCAGCTTAACCTCCATGAACTGCAAATTCCTTCGGGCAACATTCCAGTTCTAGCAACTTACAAGTGGGGTCGAGGCTACTGATAATGAAAAGCACTACACAAGCGCTATGAACTCGGATTGCCTCTCGATGAGCTTCGGTTTCATTAAGGCTACGAAGGTGTAAATACTTCGCTGAACCATCAGCGAACTCACAGAAAAGATGGAAGAGCATACCCTGAACAATAAGTTGTTTTTATTACCTTATGGAGGTATTTGTGAAGAGGTTGTGAATGTAGTTGCGGAGTACTTGGCATTCAGCAACGCCTATTCAAGCAGCTCCTTTCCCATCTCCTCCATTTCCCCTAGAGATTGCCAGCCTGCTTGCCACAAAGCACGGTCTTTGAGCTGTTTTGCATTGAGCCAAAAACGGACGTTGGGGTCACAGGAGGCCACCATTTCAGCAAAAACCCACTTACCCTCGTTTTTGCGATTAACGACTTGGAAGTGTCGCCACCCCCAAGTTTGCTGCTGGGCTGTCCATTTGGAACCAACCAGGTAAGGGAACTTCTGCTTTCTTTGCATTCCTTATCTCAGAAAAAGCTATGAAACTTTCTTAGGTCGTGCTAACAAGCGTGCGGCTAGTATCCCGCCGATAAAGCCAAACAAATGCCCTTCCCAGGATATTCCCGGCTGATTTGGGAAAATACCCCAAATCCCCCCACCATAAAGGACGCCGACAATCAGTGAGAGAAAAATTGAAGGGATATTGCGCTCAAAATAACCACGCGCCAGCAGAAAACCCAAATAGCCAAAAATGAGTCCACTCGCGCCAATGTGAACGCCCGATGAGCCGAACAGCCAAACCCCCAGCCCGCTAACTAGCATGGTAATGGCAGTAACGACAAAAAAGTCACGGGTTTCTTTGAGCATGACAAACCAACCCAGTGTAAGGAAGGGTATGGTATTGGCGATCAAGTGAGCGAAACTGCCGTGAAGAAAAGGGGCAAATAGAATACCGCGAAGTCCTATGAGGTGACGTGGAAAGATCCCGTAGACGTTCAGCGCCCCTCCGAGAGCGAAGTCCACAATTTCTAAAGCCCAGATGAGGGTGACGAATCCACCAAGGATTGTGCCATGAGTTTTCAATTCACGGACGAGTGCTTTGGTTTCTTGACGGGCGATCGCTCTTGTCTCCTGGTTGCTCATTGCTCTACCTTTGGAGTGACACATTGCTGTATTTCTCCAGAGTAGCAATTCTCAAGATGCCAGGGGAGGCAGGGTAGGCGGGGAAGAGAGAAAAGGTTTTTAAGCCTATATGTAGCTCGTGAAAATGGAAATTGTATTACTCCAGATTGTCGATCGCAACGGGTTCTATAGTCTCAGATGGCTCGAAGCCGAAGACGCGAGAGTAGAAATAAAATTCCCCATCTAAAGCGCGTTTGATATTTTCTGCACGACGGAACCCATGCTGTTCTCCCTCAAACGCAACATACGCGACGGGCAATCCTTTTGCCTTCAATGCTGCAACCATCATCTCTGCCTGGTTAGGAGGTACGATCTTATCCTCAAGTCCTTGGAAGAAGATTGCGGGGCAGGAAAGTTGGTCGGTGAAGTGGATCGGCGATCGCGCTTCATATAAGTCTTTGCGCTCTGGATAAGGGCCGATCAACCCGTCGAGGTAACGTGACTCAAATTTGTGGGTATCCGTTGCCAAGGCTTCTAAATCGCTGACGCCGTAGTGACTTGCCCCTGCCTTAAAGACATCTCGAAAGGTGAGGGCGCATAGGGTTGTGTAGCCGCCCGCACTGCCACCTGCGATCGCCAATCGCTCACTATCCACTAATCCTTGTTCGGCGAGATACTTAGCCGCATTGGCACAGTCATCAACATCAACAATGCCCCACTGCTGATTCAATCGCTGACGATACTCCCGTCCGTAGCCAGTACTACCGCCATAGTTGACATCAAGGAACCCAAACCCGCGACTCGTCCAGTATTGAATTTTCAAGTTAAAAGTACTGGAGACAGAGGCTGTTGGACCGCCATGACTTTTAACTAAAAGCGGTGGCTTTTCTCCCTTAGGTGGGGTGTAGTCTTGATTTTGCGGGGGATAGAAGAAGGCGTAGGCGATCAGACCATTCTCCGTTGGGAAAGGGATTTCTTGGGGGGTTGAGAGATATCCCGGCTCAATCTTCAGTTGGCTCGACCGACGCAGCACTTCTATTTGCTGCGTTGCCAAATCCATCTGGACAATTGCCGTTGGTTCTGTTGCTGAACCCGCAATGAATACTGCTCGACCGCTTGCTACCTGAAGTGAGGAAATGTCCGTGTAAGGTGTTTCAATGACCTCTAACTGTTTCGTCTGGAGGTCGAGACTGGCTAGCTGCCAGCTACCCTTTTTGGTGTAAGTACAGATGATGCGATTGGCTGACTCAAAGCCATAAGTAGACATTCCAAACACCCACTGAGGAAGCCCAAACTCAGCGTCCATAGGACACAGTGGCTCTACCCCTCCTAGCCCTCCTTCCGGCATAGGGGGTAGCCATCGGTAGAGATTCCACCAACCACTGCGGTCAGAGACAAAATAAAGTACGCCATCGGGTGACCACTCTGGCTGAAAGATCGATTTATCAGCCCCACCTGCAACGCATTCGGCTTCACCTAGAGAGCCATCTGGATTAATCGGAGCAACCCATAACTGAGTACCATCCCAAGGCATATTCGGATGGTTCCAGCTAATCCACGCTAGTTGAGAGCGATCTGGACTCAGGCGTGGCGAGGCATAGAAGTCACAGCCAGAGGCTAGGACTTGAATGTCTTCATCATTGTTTAAGCTTATGCTGACCAAGCTGTTCGCGGGTTCGCGATCGCCTTTTGTATGGTCTTCCTGCACACAGATAATGCGCTCTCTTTGCAGGTCAACTACAGCATCTGCATACCGCAGGTCAGCCACTGGCGTCAGTGGTTGGGGTTCGCCGCTGGGAGTCTGCTTGTAGAGGCGTTGATCGGCAAAATTGGAGAAGTAAACGGTACCATCTTTAATCGCAAAAGCACCGCCGCCATATTCGTGAACGCGGGTACGAACGTTGAAGGGAGAGGGCGTTACGTCAGTGGTTTTGCTATCAGGTGTCCGGCGCACAATTACACTGCGTCCCCCCTCAGCAGGTCGCCCCTCACTCCAGTAAACATTCTCGCCATCAAGAACGATCTGCCCCAGCCCAATCGTACCTGCGACAATCAGGTCAGCAGTAATAGGCGATTTCCAGGAACCATACGGTGCAATTTGCGCTTGGGTCATTCTTATTCCTCTTTTGACAATTCCATGCTGAAGCTCACTGCTATTACATTATTAGCAACAAGAAGGTTTGGGAACTCAAAAAAACCTCCATTTGGCAATTAATTGCACAATCTAGAATTTCAATTAACTTCAACGAATTATTACATCTGCCTTAGACGTTCGTTGGCTGGGTATGCAACAGTAGATGAGTACAAGGTCAACTTAACCTATTGCAGTTTAAAGAAGCTGGCGCTCGCTCTTACCCAAATTTCCAGGAAAATTCCTGCTACCAACAGCATTCTCAGACAGAGCCAGTGAACTGAATAACAAACAAGTTCCTATGTTAATTAAATCTCTAAACGGCATCATTGCCAAAGTTGCTAGCAAGGCTCCTCTGCGTACTATTCTCATTGTCCTCTTCGTCCTGCAAATCGTTGGCGCAGTGAGCTTAGTAGGGTATCTCTCCTTTAGAAATGGACAACAGGCAGTAAACAGCGTTGCCTCCCAATTGCGTAGGGAAATCAGCGATCGCATCGAGCAGAACCTGCGTACTTACCTAGCAACGCCTTTTCAAATTCTTCAGACTAACCAGGATGCTATAGCGTCAGGGATGTTAAGTGTAGAAAACTTAGAACCTTGGGAGTTATACCTGTGGAGGCAAGGGAAGTTATACCATCACGCCAGTGTAATTGGACTTGGTAATCAGCAAGGAGATTATCAAGCCGTAGAAAAGCTTGATGATGGCGGCAACCTGGCAATCAATGAAAGCGCCCAAGAGCCATTTCGTAAAAGCAATGATCAAGCAGAACGACTTAAAGCTTCAGATAGTAGTGACACCTTAACTCAAGCCACAGCTAAATATTTATCAACTCACTTTAGTGACCTTAACCAAATTAAACATTCGCAGCAACTAGAATTTGAAGTTGATGGGAAGCGGCAATTTCTACAAGTTTTGCCATTTCAAGATGGCAAAGGGTTGGACTGGCTGATTGTAGTGGTCATGCCAGAAGCCGACTTTATGGAGCAAATCAACGCCAATACTCGGACTACCGTCCTGCTAGGCGTAGGGGCGTTAATTGCCTCTACAGGGATTGGTATTCTGATCATTAGTTGGATTACAAATCCAATTTTGCAATTGAACGCCCCTATTCAGGAAATTGCTAAGGGTGATTGGGATAAAACTGTAGAAATCGATCGCTCTGATCAAGGGGGGCAATTGGCAAAGTCTTGTAATCGGAGGTCAGCACAATTGCCAGCCTGTTTTGGCGCACTACAGGAGAGCGAGAACGGCGTCAATCAGTTCTTAGAAGCGTTGCTACTGAGCGCCTCCGTTCAGGAGGCTACAGGAAAACTGACCTATACCACCCTAAGCAAGCAAGCCGAAGCTGAAATTATTCGCTCTAAGGACTTACTTGAATCTATTTTCAATGAATCTACTGATGCAATTTTTTTGGTAAATTCTCAAACGCTATTAATTACAGATTGCAATCGGCGTGCAGTGGAGCTATTTGAGGCGGATAGCAAGGATGAGTTACTTAACACTGAAGGTCGCGATCTTCAAAAAGAACCTTTTACACCGGAAGACTTGAGTTTCATCGTTGAAGAGATGGCTCTCAAAAGCTTTTGGAGTAAAGAGTTGGAATATGTTAGTAAAAAAGGAAAGGTTTTTTGGGGTAACTTAGCAGCTAGGGAAATTTATGTAGCTGGTCAGGAGATGCATCTAGTTCGAGTTACGGATATTACCGAACGCAAACAAGCAGAAGAGGCACTGCGTACAAGTGAAGTACAAAATCGGGCTTTGCTCAATGCGATACCAGATTTGATGATTAGAATGAACAAAGATGGTACTTACTTGGACTTTAGACCAGCCAGAAACTTTAAAACGGTCGTGTCTGGCAGTGACTTTATCGGCAAAAGTATATACGAGATCATGCCGTTTGAGGTAAGTCAGCAGCGTATGCGATATGTAGAAGCGGCACTCTCTACTGGCAATCCCCAAAGGTATGAGTATCAGCTGGTAGTGGACGATCGCATCTACGAGCAAGAAGCCAGGATTGTCGTTTGTGGGGAGGACGAAGTTTTAGTAATTGTGCGCGATATTAGCGATCGCAAACAAGCTGAGGAGGCTTTACGGCAATCAACCCAGCGAGAACGAGAAAAAGCACAAGAACTAGAACTGACCCTAAAAAAATTAAAAAATACTCAAGCTCAACTAATTCAAGCCGAAAAAATGTCGAGTTTGGGGCAAATGGTTGCAGGTATTGCTCACGAAATTAACAACCCTGTCAACTTCATTTACGGTAATCTTACTCCTGCCCTTCACTACTTCCAAGACCTGCTGAAGCTTATTGAACTCTATCAGCAAACGTACCCTAATCCTATCCTAGAAATTCAGCAGCTGACTCAGGAAATTGATTTAGATTTTCTGGTTGAAGATTGGTCAAAACTTATGAATTCGATGCAGGTAGGGGCTGAACGTATTTGTGAGATTGTTCGCTCACTCAAAAACTTCTCCCGACTGGACGAACAAGAGTTAAAAGCTGTAGATATTCATGAGGGCATCGATAGCACCCTGCTTATTTTGCAGCACCGACTGAGAGCAGAAGGAGGCGTAGGTGAGATTGAGGTGATTAAAAACTACAGTCAACTGCCTGAAGTTACGTGCTATGCCAATCAGTTGAATCAGGTGTTCATGAATCTGCTTAATAATGCCATTGATGCTCTAGAAACCCTACCTTCCCCACGAGGGATTACCATCCGGACTGAGGTAAAAACTGAGGAATGGGAAAAAGGAAGACAAGACACAGAATTCGCTTCCTTGTCCCACGATTCCCAATGCCCACTGACGGAATACGTTGTTATTCGCATTGCTGATAATGGCTCTGGTATAAATGACGAAGTACGCCAGAAAATATTCGACCCGTTTTTTACTACAAAACCTGTAGGAAGTGGTACAGGACTGGGATTATCGATTAGCTATCAGGTTGTAGTAGAAAAACATCAAGGTCGAATCAGTTGTGTTTCCGTCCCAGGAAAAGGCACAGAGTTTATTGTGGAGATTCCAGTCACACCAATTGGGGTAGGGGCACAGCCACAGTAAAATCTTGACTCTTGTACATTTTTGAGATGCCGTACCCCGCGCATCTTAAGGAGGATCTAGTGGCATTCCAACTAACCTTATACGTTGCTTTTGAGTTCGTCTAGTTTCGCTCTAATAGTTTCGATGCGTTTACGATTCACTCCTAAGTCTGACTCTCCTAGACGTGAGGCAGAGCGAACGTGAATTACTTTGGCGCTGTCATCGAGTAAAAATTCTACATCATCGACAAATCCCATCAGTTTAGTTGTAAATTCCGTATAGAGATAATTCTCAGTTTCTGTGATAGTTTTCGTCCTTTCTAGGTTTTGAATCACAGTTTTAAGATTAGCCATTGCCTGTGCGGCTGACCCGTTGTAACTCAAAGGTGCAATTTTATGCTTGGCATCTTGGCTTTGGCTGTTAACACAGTTGGGCGTCTTCGGGCAGGGGGCTAATTGCCCCGACTGAACCCCGATATTTGTTGGTCGTTTTCCGGCAAACATCATTCCTCCAGATAAGGCTAGCGTTGCTCCTATCCAACAGGCAGCAACTAACACTAAGGCAATACAGATAATTAGTACTACTCTGAAAGGCGATCGCTTTTGAATCTCTACGGTCATCTGACGTTACAAGTACTTTCTTTTAAGTCTGCTATTTGACCTTACCATTGCTTTTGTCTCTATCTAAATAAAAATGGGGTCTGACCCATACCCCCCACCGGGATAAAAAAGACTCATAGTGGAAATTATTCATATATTTGTTTTATGATGCCACCTCACCTTCGACTTTTGCCGGGTGCCCTCGCCGATTTATTCGCTGAAGCTAGCAGTTCTAGCAAGATTACCCTAGCTGACCGATATGGTTTACTAGCAGCCTTGTTAGAGGACTCACTCACCGAAGAAGAAAGAGCTTCAATCGACAGGATACTATATTCCTTACATAGAGGGCGGCTAAAGGTAGTCAGTGAAATTTCAGCCTTGTCTTGGCAGTCTCCAGAAAGCAGTTGGCTTGTTCCCTCACAGTGGGCGAATGATTGCATAGATTGCGTTAGTCAGTGGCAAAAACCATCTGGGGCGCAAGTACCAGCCCAGTTTCTGAATAGATCAGCTGACCAATGCCTAGAAAATTCCCATTCTCGTGGTGAACTCGTAAAGCACCTGTAGGTGAGTCAGTTGGCGTATCGTTCCAGGAAATACGCTGACCCAGACACCAACGGTGAGCCTGGTCTGACAGTAAGGTAATGGCTGTAAGATGGTTCAAAGCCGCAGTGGGTGGAATGGGTTGATAAATTTGTTGATGCAATTGGGATTCCAATTCCTCTAAGGTTAAGCTATCCGTTAGCTCGAAGCCACTGCTTTGGGTACGAATTAGGGAGGCAAGGACGCCACCCGTGTTGAGAGATGCTCCCAAATCGCGAGCGATCGCACGAATGTACGTTCCAGAACCACAAGCGATCGCCACATCAATTTCCGGAAACTCCCCCGGACGCCAAGCTAAAGTATCAATCTTATAAACCACTACCTCTCGTACTGGCACTTCAACGTCTTCCCCAGCTCTTGCCAGCTCGTACAAGCGTTTACCGTTTACCTGAATGGCACTGTACATTGGCGGCACTTGCTGAATCTTTCCCTCAAATAGCTGAAGTAAAGGCTTGACATTCTCTAGCGTCAATCCAGACATTGGCTCAGTTGCAACAACTTCCCCTTCCAAGTCATCTGTTGTTGTCCTGACTCCCAGCCGGAGCGTTGCAATATATGCTTTATCCTGCTGCATATATTGCAATAGCCGCGTTGCCTTACCCAATGCGATCGGTAAGACGCCCGTAGCTGCTGGATCTAACGTTCCCCCATGTCCCACTCGTTTCAGACGCACCAATCGCCGCACCCTAGCAACACAGTCATGGGATGTTAACCCAAATGGCTTGTTTAAATTCAAAAAACCTTGCACAGTTCAATCAGGTAAGTTTCCAAAGCCGGATTAGCATCACTGGCTCACACCTAATTGTGTACTCTTTTATTGTGTCGGGCTATAAAATTGCTTCGCTAGTCAATCTACAACTGCCTAGAAAGCCAAAAACTGACTATCCTAAGTTACGGAAAAAGCCTGTGAACCAATCTGTTGGAGCTTGCTCCCAATCCAATTAGAACCCATTACTATGCAGTGGGGGCAGATATCCCCATAACTATCACCCTCTTCATTGCAGACAATTACTCTGGCTTCTTTCATCTCAAACTGCTGATTGCATGTTACGCAGGTTTGGAAATCTTTAAAAAAGCTGTTGCATTCAATTTGAAATTGCATAGATTTTTCTTTCCAAGTATGATTTATTGCACGCTCTCTTTAGAAGAGAATAATGTTTCACTATTAAGTAGAATACTTGTGCCTCTTGTTTCTAACTTCTATCCAACGAATAAGTTTAAGGTAAATTGAAATTGTGACGTTCTACACTGCTCATTCTTTTAGCATATTCCTAAAGGCAGACTAATTTTTTGGGTCAACTGATAACCCTTCAATTTCATCAATAAAATCAAATATAATCGGTGCAAACTTCTCTGGGCGGAACATACTCCATTCATGGTATTCTCCCTCAACAACGATTAGTCGGGAACCTTTTATTCCTTGTGCCAGCTCTTGACCCAATTTGAGAGGAGTAAAAAGATCGCGCTCTCCCCACAGAACTAGAGAGGGAGATTTGATTTTTGGCAGTAGGGGTTTTAAGTCTTTCTCTAGTGAAATCCATGCGGTTTGAATAACATTTCGAGTATTAAAAAAATTATTGTATAGAGAAGATTGCAACATCTTGCTCACAGACTGAAGCTTTATTGATCCCAGTTGAGCAGGCATTTCAATTGACCTTCGCAGCATAACCTCTGGCAAAGAGCCTAGGGGAATACCTGTACTATCGACTAAGCTGAGACTGCTTACAAGAGAAGGCATTGAAGCAGCTAATGTAATAGCGATCGCTCCTCCTATAGAATGCCCCACCAGATGAACTTTTTTAATATTCAATCGATCCAAAAAAGAGATTATACAATCTGCATAATCGTCGTAATCCTCAAGAGTTTTAGGACTGGTTGATTTACAAAAACCGGGCAAGTCAGGTGCGATTATTTGATAACGCTGAGATAAAGCTTTCAAACTTTCTAGATAAGTTTCAACGGATACAGCCCATCCTGGTAAAAATATTATAGGAGCCGAGTTGGATGCTAGCCCTCCTTCCCAATAAGAAATTAGACAGTCCTTTAACTTAACCTGCTTTTCAAGCAGTTGGTTTTTCACTTACTTCTCTCTCTGTTAAAAAAAACTTAAAGCCATTCTTTCCTTACTAAGGAAAATAACTGTAAATGTTTTCTGTGCCGTCTAGCCGGAGAAGGGGCTTTGTGATAATTAAGTCTGTAATCATTAATACAAAGAGCTGAGTAACTAACATCCAGTAATAACTGATGAGTGCGCTGGAGCGATCGCGTGAGGAGGCTGAGTCAGGAAAGGGACTTTCATTCCTTCCTTTGTTGTGGGCGAAGAGCGTGAAGTCTAACTACAAAGTGAACAGTTCAGCTTTTATTGAACCCCGGTTGCAGTCGGGGTTATTTGTTAATTTTTTGCTTTTTGTAACATTTGTATGTATACTTGTACACAGCCACTCTTAATAAGAGTTCATTCTTAAGACGTAAATAGTTCTCTTCCTTAGATAGAAGATAGGGGAGATAGTAACAGTTATTGTTAAAAAGGTGACAGCGATTTTAAGAAGGGAAAACAGCCCTGGAAGTTTTTACAGGTTAAGGAGAATAGCAATTGTTTAGGCTTTTACGATACACGACATCCTTCACGTAGCTTGCTTCAATAAACAGCCTATAAATTGCTTTGTTTGATCTCCACCATTCTATCTTATAGCTAAGGATTAAAGATTTCACCTTAGCTAATCTTTAGCTTCCGGAGCGCACAAGCATTCTTAAAAAGTCAACTTTCCGAACACAACTACTTAATCAGTCTATGTCTCCAAATAACGGTCAAATAAAGAACAATAAGGTCAGCAAGGTCACTTCACAGGAGATGCGTGAAGGAAAGCTATCAGCGCCACAAGAATCGAGTATTTTGAAGGATAGCTTACCGTCAGGCGGAACATCTTCCACGCGCACATCTAAAGAAATGTCAGAATTTTCATCTCTACACTTATCCAACAAAGGCTTTCAGGGTTCTGACGCCTCTACAGATGCACCCGATCTAATTTGCTTGTCCCACTTGCGTTGGAATTTCGTTTTCCAAAGACCCCAACATCTTTTAACCCGCTGCGCTCAAGGACGGCGGGTATTTTTTATCGAAGAGCCAATTTTTACCCCAGACCTCCCCGTTCCTCCCCAAACTTCAGAGGAAACAGGAGCAGTTGGGCGGCTAGATGTCACCCAGCACGGCAGTGGAGTCTGGGTTGTAGTTCCCCATCTCCAAGAGGGTTTGACGGAAGAAGCGATTGTAGCCGCTCAACAGGTACTGCTCGCCGGTCTGTTTGCAGAACAAGAAATCCGCAAGTACATCTGTTGGTACTACACGCCAATGGCGATGGCTTATACACGCCACTTAGAACCACTGGCAATTGTGTACGATTGCATGGATGAGCTGTCTGCTTTTAAAGGAGCCTCACCTATGCTGAAAGCACACGAGGCTGAACTATTTAGGCGTGCAGACTTAGTGTTCACAGGGGGACAGAGCCTTTACGAAGCCAAGCGTGACCAGCACGAGAACGTCTACGCATTTCCTAGCAGTGTAGACGTGGCGCACTTTGCACAGGGAAGAACAATTAAAGAAGACCCAGCTGACCAGGCAAACATTCCCCATCCGCGCCTAGGATTTTATGGGGTAATCGACGAACGGATGGATCTCGAACTGCTTGACGGTATTGCCGAAGCCCGACCTGACTGGCATTTGGTGATGATTGGGCCAGTTGTCAAAATCGATCCGGCAGTGCTACCGCGCCGCGAGAACATCCATTATCTCGGTGGTAAAGATTATAAAGAGTTGCCTGCCTATCTTGCTGGCTGGGACTTGGCGATGCTGCCGTTTGCACGCAACGAGTCAACACGCTTCATTAGCCCTACCAAAACTCCAGAGTACCTTGCCGCCGGTAAGCCAGTTGTCTCTACCTCGATTCGGGATGTGGTTCGTCCCTATGGGCAGGAAGGCTTAGTTCAAATTGCAGATACGGTTGAAGAGTTTGTGGCTGCCGCTGAGGCAGCAATGCGTGAGGATACCCAAGCATCAGGTTGGCTCTCTGGGGTAGATAGCTTCCTAGAGCAAATTTCTTGGGATCGCACTTGGAGTTCTATGGTGCAACTGATTGAGTCTGCATTTGCAACGCGGCTTGAAAGGAGCATTGCTGCCCAGCAGCCTTCCACAAACGGAAAAAACGGAAAAAACGGAAAAGTTAGTCAACTGATAGACATCAAGCAGCCTCCTGCAAGCGTTACGGGGGACTTCGCGTTCGATTACCTGGTTGTTGGGGCGGGCTTCTCTGGGAGCGTCATCGCGGAGCGCATTGCAACTCAGTTGGGTAAAAAGGTTCTGGTGGTTGATAAGCGTACCCACATTGGCGGCAATGCTTACGATCATTACGACGATTCAGGCATCCTTGTCCACAAATACGGACCCCACATCTTTCACACCAACTCGCTAGAAGTCTTTGAATACCTCTCGAAATTCACTGAATGGCGCTCCTACGAACACCGCGTCCTTGCCAGTGTAGACGGACAACTCGTGCCCATTCCCATCAACCTCGATACCATCAACAAGCTCTACGGACTGAACCTTACCTCGTTCCAAGTTGAAGAGTTTTTGGCATCGCTGGCTGAACGCAAAGAGTACATCCGCACCTCAGAAGATGTTGTTGTTAGCCAAGTAGGACGGGAACTCTACGAGAAGTTCTTCCGTAACTACACCCGCAAGCAATGGGGACTCGACCCATCTGAACTCGACAAATCAGTCACGGCAAGGGTTCCAACCCGCACCAACCGTGACGATCGCTATTTCACCGATACCTACCAGGCAATGCCACTGCATGGCTTCACTCGGATGTTTGAGAATATGTTGAACCACCCGAACATCAAGGTGATGCTCAACACGGATTATCGGGAAATTCAGAAGGTTATCCCCTGCCGCGAGATGGTCTACAGCGGACCCGTCGATGAATTCTTCGATATGCGCTACGGGAAGCTGCCATACCGTTCGCTGGAGTTTAAGCACGAAACGCACAACAAGCCACTGTTTCAGCCAGCACCCGTTGTGAACTATCCCAACGAACACCAGTACACCCGGATCACGGAGTTCAAGTACCTGACGGGACAAGATCACGCCAAAACTAGCATCGTCTACGAGTTCCCGCGTGCCGAGGGCGACCCTTACTACCCCGTGCCGCGTCCAGAGAACGCGGAAATTTACAAGAAATACAAGGCACTGGCTGATGCGACGCCAGGAGTGTATTTCGTGGGACGTTTAGCAACCTACAAGTACTACAACATGGATCAATGTGTGGCTCAGGCTCTCACCGTCTACAAAAAGATCAGCGTCAAACAGCAATCTGAAGCCGTGGTAGCAAATTCCTAGAAAGGGATGAAACCTAAGGTTTAAACGCATGGCATGAAGATCCCGAACGCGGATTAAATAACTTTCAGCATCCAGATCTCTGCATGGGCATGGCACTGCCATGCCCCTACACAAAACTGGAGCTGAATAAATCCGCGATTTCTAAGGAAGGTGATTGATTTATAGCAGTAGTCACTTAGGCTCTTGACAGTGTTGAGCGCCCTCGCACCCTGAAGCCTACTACGTTTTTACTCAGCACTCAGCACTCAGCACTTTGCTATATCTAAGCGTCTTTGGCTCCCTTTTCTATATGTCTAACCTGCGTAGGTCATTTGAAACCTATCCAGAGGACGAGACGATTAAGCATTTTCCTCCGATTCACAACACGACGCTTCTACGTCGGATCGGGGAACTTCCTCGTCTTTTCCTGCCGTTACTCTTGATCGGCACATGAGTGTTTCTTTTGAGCAAAGAAGTTGGTTGAGCATTAAATCATCACAGGGCGCATCTACACCCATCAATGAATATGCAACCCCTGTAGTAGGACACTAATTCTAAAATGAATACAGAGCCTTTCGCTATCCCGCCCCTAGAAGTGTGGGCTGGAGTAGAATGCACAGTTAACCGCGTGGGCGACCAATATTTCGACCAGATAGAGCGGAACGGTCACGCCTCACGCATAGATGACCTCGATTTGTTTGCAGAACTGGGCGTGCGTGCCCTCCGCTACCCGGTGCTGTGGGAGCGCACAGCACCCAACGGAATAGAGAGTGCTGACTGGTCGTGGGCAGATGAGCGACTGGAGCGTTTGCGCCAACTCGGCATCCGCCCAATCGTTGGTCTAGTTCACCACGGCAGTGGTCCCCACCATACCAGCCTGATCGATCCAGCCTTCCCTGAGAAACTCGCTGAGTTCGCCCGTGCAGTTGCAGAGCGTTATCCGTGGGTAGACAGTTACACACCCGTTAACGAGCCACTGACTACAGCACGATTTAGCGGACTGTACGGTCACTGGTATCCTCATGGACGAGATGGATTAACCTTCGCTCGTGCCTTGCTGATCGAGTGCCGCGCCACTATACTCTCGATGCGGGCAATTCGTGAGGTAAACCCTGTGGCGCAACTGGTACAGACTGAGGACTTGGGTAAAACCCACAGTACGCCGCTACTTGCCTATCAGGCAGAGTTTGAGAACGAGCGCCGCTGGTTGAGCTTCGATCTGCTGTGCGGTCGCCTGAATCGCTCTAGCCTAATATGGAATCACCTGCGTGACTTGGGTATTGATGAAGCAGAACTAGAGTGGTTTTTGGACAATCCTTGCCCGCCAGACGTGCTGGGAATTAACCACTACGTGACGAGCGAACGCTTCCTGGATGAGCGCACAGAACGCTACCCGACTGGCTCACATGGCGGCAACGGCATACACAAGTACGCAGACGTAGAGGCAGTACGTGTCTGTGCCGAGGGTACAGCGGGACCACGCGCACTGATCGAAGAGGTATGGGAACGTTATCAGCTGCCAGTGGCTGTAACCGAAGTACACCTCGGCTGCACCCGTGAAGAGCAACTGCGCTGGTTGAAGGAGGTTTGGGACGCGGCGGTTTCTTTGCAGCACGAGGGCGTGGATGTGCGTGCCGTGACGGCTTGGTCTCTGTTGGGTGCCTACGACTGGAATAGTCTGGTGACTCGCGCTGAGGGTCATTACGAACCAGGGGTGTTCGACCTCCGTGGTCCACAACCACGACCCACGGCAATTGCCCGAATGTTAAGCGATTTAGCAGCTGGGCACAAACCCGATCACCCGCTACTTGATACGCCAGGGTGGTGGCAGCGACCTGATCGGCTGTTCTATCCATCGGTGAGTTGTCAGTCGTCAGTAGTTACCCCCCTTAGCAAGGGCGGAGGCAGAGCAGCCGACAACGGGCAACGCACAATTAACAATCCAAAATCGCAGCGTCCACTGGCAATTATTGGAGCCAGAGGGACACTGGGCAAAGCTTTTGCCCGTCTGTGCGATCTCCGAGGCATCCACTACCAGCTCCTGACACGTCAAGAGCTGGACATTACCGATCCAGCCTCCGTTGATAGGGCGTTAACTGAATTGCAGCCGTGGGCGGTGGTGAACGCTGCCGGATATGTGCGTGTGGACGATGCGGAGCGCGAAGTGGATGCCTGTTTGCGGGTGAACGCCGAGGGACCCGCAATCCTCGCAGCTAGCTGTGAGAGGCAGGGCGTGCCGTTGCTGACTTTCTCATCAGATCTTGTATTCGATGGGGCTTGTGCTACCCCTTATGTGGAAAGCAACCCAGTCGCACCCCTCAATGTGTATGGGCGCAGCAAAGTCGAGGCGGAGGTGCGGGTTTTAAAGGCTCATCCCTCAGCGCTGGTAATCCGCACGAGTGCCTTCTTCGGACCGTGGGATGATTACAACTTTGTTACCATCGCCCTGCGTCATTTAACCGCTGGGCAGACCTTCGTGGCAGCAGAGGATGGGGTCGTTTCGCCTACCTACGTCCCGGATTTAGTGAATACCAGCCTCGATTTATTAATTGACGGCGAGTGTGGATTGTGGCACTTGGCTAACCAGAGTGCGATCGCCTGGGCTGAGTTGGCGCGGCTGGCTGCCTCTATCGGTGGTGTTGATGCCTCTCGTGTTGAAGCTCGTCCCACGCGAGATCTTGGTCTTACCGCTCCCCGTCCAACTTACAGCGTTCTTGGTAGTGAGCGAGGTATGCTACTTCCCAGCCTTGACAATGCCATCGTCCGCTACTTTGATGAGCGCCAACGCAATTAAATTTTCGCTTAGTACGATTAAGGAGACGGTACAACAAAGTCAGGAAATTCTGTTTCCTGACTTTGCCCTCACCACGGGCTACGCCCTGCTACGCTAACAACACTCAATACTTTTAAATTAGGAGAAGTAGGTGTGTCTCAAGTTAAATCAACCATTCTAGTAACAGGAGGGGCTGGGTATATTGGCTCCCATGCCGTATTAGCTCTGAATCAAGCTGGCTACGATGTCATTGTTCTGGATAACCTGTCCTATGGACATCGAGAAATTGTAGAAGAGGTCTTGAAGGTCAAGTTAATTGTTGGTGATATTAGCGATCGCGCCCTTCTCGACCAAATATTCACAACCCACAAGATTACGGCGGTGATGCATTTTGCGGCTTTTATTGCTGTGGGTGAATCGGTTAGCGACCCAGGTAAATATTACCGCAACAACGTCGCAGGGACTCTGACGCTTTTAGAAGCGATGGTGGCAGCCTCCATCAATACCTTTGTATTTTCTTCTACTTGCGCTCTCTATGGGATACCGAAGAGTATTCCCCTTGTTGAAGACCATCCTCAAGACCCGATCAGCCCCTATGCAACGACTAAGTGGATGGTAGAGCGGATTTTGGCTGATTTTGATAAAGCCTACGGTTTAAAGTCTGTCTGTTTCCGCTACTTTAACGCCGCAGGGGCTGACCCAACTGGGTTGCTGGGTGAAGACCACGCGCCTGAAACTCACCTCATCCCATTGGTGCTGTTTGCTGCTTTTGGTAAGCTAGAGTCCGTCTCAATTTTCGGCACAGATTATCCCACTAGAGACGGTACTTGTATTCGGGATTATATTCACGTCACTGACTTGGCACAAGCCCATGTTTTGGGTCTAGAGTACTTACTGAAAGAGGGAGATAGTGACGTATTT
This sequence comes from Candidatus Sericytochromatia bacterium, assembly GCA_036703885.1. Classification (GTDB taxonomy): domain Bacteria; phylum Cyanobacteriota; class Cyanobacteriia; order Cyanobacteriales; family Coleofasciculaceae; genus CADCTM01. The sequence goes on along the minus strand of DATNQT010000618.1, from coordinate 8,612 downwards.
AATCTAGGCAATGGGAGTGGATTTTCTGTCAGAGAAGTGATTGAAACGGCTAAGAAAGTAACAGGAAAAGAAATCAAAATAGTAGAACGCGATCGCCGCCCAGGTGACCCGCCTGTCTTAGTCGGCAGTAGCGACAAAGCCAAAAAAGCTTTGGGTTGGCGTCCTGAATACGCAAACCTGAACGATATAGTAGCTCATGCATGGCAGTGGCATCAAAAGCGTCATAGATAAAGGCATCGCCTGTTACTTCTATGAACTCTTACCAAGTTGCATTCAGACCTAGTTGGTTAGGTAACGCTTGAGTGCCTACCCAAGCAATAGTTCTTGTCGCGTTGGGTTGAGGAGACCAAACCTGACCTACTTGGTGCATAATTCGCTACCAAAGGATTCGCTCATGACGGCTCAAGTTGTCTTTGGAAACGCTAATGTTGAAGGTACAAGTCGCTGGGGTTGGTTTCTTGGTCACTTTGTCACCGCAGCCGATGATCCCCGTTCCACTAACGCTTTAGAAGTTAAATGGGCTGTTCACAAAGCAGGAGAGGGAAGAACACAGTGGGCAACGAACGTTGAAGCTACCACACTTTCCATTCTTATCAAAGGACGATTCCGCCTTCAATTCCCAGAACAAGAAATTTTACTGTCTCATGAGGGCGACTACGTTCTTTGGTGTCCTGGTGTGCCCCATTCTTGGTGTGCTGAGGATGATTCTACTATTCTGACTGTCCGGTGGCCCTCGAAGTCAGGAGATAGTGTGGAAGTACCAAAGTAGTTTGAGCGAAAAGCGATCGCCAAACTACTGGTTTATAGTTAGTAAAACAGTTAACTACAGATAGATGCTCGTTCCACTGAGTTTGAGCGATTCTGAGACAGAATTGACACTCTGTCGCGAGCAGTTGAACGATGACACAGGATAAACCTAGATCCCAAGACCAAGAAGCGGCTGCTATCTCTAGCGACCCGACGCTAAATAAAGAAGCAGTCAATGAAGTGGTTGATGAATATGAGAAGAGTGCCAACTTGGACAAACCAACTGAACTTGCCCCATCGACTCAAAAAGAATTAGGTGATGTCGAACGGGCCTTGGAAGATTCAGTGATGGGTATTGAAGACGCTTCTTGAATCGCTCCATGAGTACCTGCACAGCTTAATCTTGTTGTGTCACCTCTATATAAATATGCTCTAACCGCACAGGGTGCCGAGCAATTGAGTCTAGGGGAATGCCATCGAAGCAAGAGATAATTTCTTTAAGTTCTAGCTGTTGGGGTAGCCAAAAGGCAAGGTCATTGGCGTAGCGTCGGTGAGTAAAGCCAAGTTGTTGGGCGCGGGCGATCGCTTTTTCTTCCTCTGATGTTTGTACTAGGGCAATCTCTTGTGCCGGAATCCGTTTTTGCAACTCCTCCAAACTTCCCTCAGCTACAATACGCCCCCCTTTAAGAATCCCAATTCTCTGACACAAGCGTTCAGCTTCATCTAATAAATGAGTTGTCAGCAGAATTGTAACGCCCTGACTTTTGAGACGCCTAATCAATTCCCAAATTTCATAACGCGCCTCAATATCTAATCCCGTAGTTGGTTCATCTAAAATTACCAGCTTAGGCTGGTGTACCAGTGCAACGGCAATATTCAATCGGCGCTGCATCCCGCCGCTTAACGTGTCTACTGGGCTTTTTGCCCTGTCTGTAAGGTTAACGGCTGCTAAACACACCTGCACTTGTTCTCGCCGTTGTTGTGCCTTTAAGCCATAAATCCGAGCGTAGAAATTCAGATTTTCCTCACAGCTCAGGCTTCTATACAGTAAATTTTCTTGCGGGGCAACACCAATAAGCTTTTTCGTGGCTTCCGAAACAGGCTGGTTGTTAATAGTGATCGCACCACTATCCGCCTGTAGTAAATTACAGATAATATTAATAGTCGTTGTCTTCCCTGCTCCATTTGGTCCCAACAGACCATAAACTTCTCCAACAGAGAGGTTGAGCGTCAAATCTTGAAGAACTGGTTGTTTCCCATAGGACTTTCTCAGCTTTTCGATACTTAACACGAGCAACTAACCTAATTTTTGTACTCGTCTTAAACGTGCTTCAATCGCACTAAAAAGTTCTCGACGTGTATAGGGCTTAGTGAGGTAATCATCCGCTGTTAACTCCATCCCTAAGCGGACATCATCTTTTGAAGATTTAGCCGTCAGAAAAATGAAAGGAGTATTGGCTGTAGCAGGATTGTGACGCATTGCTGTTAATACTCCATACCCATCGACTCCAGGCATGGTTACATCACACAAGACTAAATCCGGCTTTTCTTGCATTAAGACTTCTAATCCTGCACGTCCTCCGGAAGCAGAAAATACCTCATACTTATCTGACAAAAGTTCTGTCAGATTTTCGCGAATATCTATCTCGTCTTCAATTACTAAAATTTTTACCATGACGTTAGAAAATCCTTCTCGATCTACTTAACAAATGACCCTTCAATTACTCTATTTTAAATTTTCAATAACTTTCTTTTGAATAGTAAATTTACTGAAACCCGTTTCTATAATAAAAGCCTTATCCGAGCTATTACGGTTGAAGCTTCAAAGCTTTTGTCCTTACTTTCTCTCTCCTCTATCGCCCAAACCATAGCCTGGATGAAAACTGTAGCTTTCATCGCTAGATTTGAAGAAGCCCGTCAATAACATCACTATCCTTCAAAAGTCTTAGCCTGACTCAACTAACGTTACAGTTACCTTACTTATTTTAGTACTAGTGACATCCTCCCACGTCAAGCTATCGCTCTCGACGTGGGCATCCAAAAATCACTTCTTGGTTTTCCTGGTTACTCTCTTCGAGTACGCTTCCTTTCTCGGAGGGAACCTCCGAGAACCAGCATCACTCTTACGAGATTTCGACACTTGCTTAGACTGATTTTCACCAATCCCCGGTAGAGTGTCATAGACTTTCTATCTTTAAGCCGATGTAAAGTTCTTGAGAAGTCAGTTCAGGTTAAAAACTTTCGTGCCTTAACGGGTCAAGGTTATCCCTTGGGATTAGTATGATATTAGCGATCGCATGGGCACAATCAGCGGTTGCATAGTCTAGGCGACTTGGGAGTACTTTGCCCACCGTTTACTCAAAACTATAGCTTGAGTTCAATTCTGGTAATACTAAATATTTTTTAAAACTCCCCAGGCCGGACTCGAACCAGCGACCAATCGGTTAACAGCCGACCGCTCTACCACTGAGCTACTGAGGATTGTGTAGCCAACGTTTGTCACAATTATCAATATTACCTATAAACCCCCCAATCTGGCAAGCCCTTTCGCAAAATTTCTTGAAAACCCAGTTGGTGCATCGTTGCTAATCTTGGTGTGGACGGTAAAGCTATGCTATTGGTATGCTCTTGTCTTCCCCAATTCTATGCTGACATATCACCGCAGGCCAGTTTGCCTTTCCCTAATATCTACCGACCTGCCGATTTGGTCTACTGTTGAAACTGCCGCTACCCTATACCAAAAAGATAAAGAGCGATTTCACTTACTTCTAAGTGAGCCAAGCCTTCCGGAGTGGGAACCAGAACTAGCAGCGGCTACTGATACTAAGCCGCCAAGCACTAAAAATCCCCGACTCCTGTGGCTAGAAATTTCACCTTACCGGGTGATTATCACAATGCAGGAAAACGGTAAATTAAGTTATCGCCATCTCTGGGAGCCTGGTGTTTACGGTATTAGCCGCTATTGGTTGCAAGGCGACTCACTCAAGGGATTTGAGTCATTACGCCTACGCAATTACACCCGGAGTTTAAAGCTAGAGGGTCACCCCTTACCCCAAGATCTGCGCCTGGAATATGAGCTGTGGTCAGAAAAAATCCAACTAGGTCACTATATTTTGAGTTTACAAATTCATCACTAGTACAGCGGGAGTGGAAATAACTCTCCAGTTGGACATTGGTTAAAAGGCTTACTGTACAACCAATATTCCTTCTGCGATATTTGGCGCACAGGTCGCCAAATCTCCTGCCTTCTGCCTTCTGCCTTCTTGCACTAGTTCTGCTGATGCCAAAATTTTAGATTTCTCTAGACGAATCCGGGGCTAGCGCGTCTTCTATTCTTCCTATCTGAGCAGCAGAAAAATACACCTGCCTTAAGAAGGTAAAGTAAAAAACCTTGACTCGGAAAAACTTAACTGTATTATAATGTAATTCATAAAATACTACAAAAGCAGACTGGGAGAAACCCAAAGATGGGTTTTGTAGTGCTGCTTTGTCAGGAGCATCATGGCAAAATTTCGGGATATCCTCAACTATTATCGCCCCTACTGGTCGATATCTACTTTTAGTATTGCGGCAACAGGCATCTTTGAAATTATCGATCTAGTTGTGCCTTATGCGATCGGACAGATTCTAAACGTTTTATCGGGTCAAGTTCTGGATAGACCAATACAAAACTTGGTGAATGGGGTTGCTGCTCTTACCCAGAGTCAGGTTAATCAATTCTTATCCATTGCTGTTTTACTAGGCTTGATTTTCATCGTTACTGTAGTTAGAGCGCCAATTCAACCTTGGATAAGTGGTTGGTTTCACTGGGATATTGCTTTACGCTCGCGTCGCGACCAAGCCCAAAAAGCGCTGGAAAAAATCCTGACTCTACCACTGGAGTTTTACGACGAAAACAACCCCGGACGGATTGCTGGACGAGTTGCCAGAGGCGTTGCCAACCACACTTGGACTTACCCCGAAATCGCGGGACAACTCATTCCCAAACTGATACGGGTACTGGGTATTTTTATAGTGATCTGGTTCATCGATTGGCGGATTGCCCTTGTATTTTTGATTTCCTTTGTGTTTATCTTGAGCTTCAGCCTCAAAGACCTTAGAGAACTGATTGCTAAGGAACGGACATTAGATAAACATCAGGAAAATACCGAAAGTCGCACCTCAGAAATTATCACTAACGTCAAAACAGTTAAAGCTTTTGCTACCGAAGCAGCGGAGTTGAAACGACAGCGCGATCGCTTAAACCGTGAACTGAAAGTAGTTTTGTTCAGCATTCACTTAGGTTACGTCAAACTCGCTACTTGGCAAAGAACTGTCATCCAGATTTGTGTCTTTGGAGTGTTAGCTCTTACCCTAGTTGCGACAGTACAAGGACAGATATCTCTAGGGCATTTCGTTACGACTTTGACTGTCTCTAGCATGGCTTATGCGGAGTTAGAACCTATCAGTCAACTTGCTGAAGTCTTTGCTCGTCGCTATGCTTCAATGCTGCACTTTCATGAGTTTATGCAGCATCCGGTTGGCAGGGATGCTGCGGGTATTGTTCTAAATTCGACGGATACGACAAAGTCTTATCAATTTACGGGCAAAGTCGAGTTTTCCCATTTGAGTTTCAGCTATGACTCTAGACGCCCAGTTTTACAAGATGTGCAGCTACTGATCGAACCCTATCAAACTGTAGCCTTAGTAGGGCGATCGGGTTCAGGTAAGTCTACGCTAGTAAAACTCTTGTTCCGGTATTTTGAACCGCAGCAAGGCAGTATCTTAATGGATGGTGTAGACATTCGCAATCTGGATATTACCGCCTATCGGAAGCGTTTGGCGATCGTTCACCAGGAAGTCGATGTCTTTAACGGTACTCTACTGGATAACCTGACCTACGGCAACCCCACAGTCAGCTTTCAGAAAGTTCAAGAAGCCTGTCGGATTGCCAGAGTAGACGAAGTGATTGAGCAAATGCCCCAAGGCTACTACACCATTGTCGGTGAACGAGGTGTGCGGCTCTCTGGGGGACAGAGGCAACGGCTGGGAATTGCTAGAGCGCTACTAGTAGAGCCTGATGTCTTAGTTTTTGATGAGGCAACTTCTAGCTTGGACTACGAGTCCGAACGCTCAATTCAGCTAGCGATGAGAACTATTCAAGGTACTCGCACCACAATTATCATTGCCCACCGACTCAGTACAGTTCGGGATGCTGATAAAATTGTGGTTCTCGACCAAGGTCGGATTGTCGAAGTGGGAAATCATGTAGAACTACTGAGCCGCGTAGGGATTTACCAGCGTCTACACTCGCTACAAGAAACGGGTGAGTTGCTCTAGTCTGTGTTTATTGGAACATAGAAACTTCAAAGAGTTTCCTAACTAGAGTAGGGGCACGGTATACCGTACCCCTACTGTGAAAATTGAGCAATTTATTTTGTAAGTCCTACGGACAGGTAATGGCAACTTCTAGCACTTAAGCAGCACTAGGAGTGGCATTCATAAAGCGCTGTTCTTGCTCCACTACAAACACATTGGCGTAAAGGTTAGCAATGATTTGTTTACCTTCCAACGTCAGTTCTAAGTAGCGCAATGCTTCGGTGATGTAAGGATATACCCCATTCCAGTAGAACTTAGAATAGTTCTGGCGCAAGTCTCCTGGATGATGATACCCTAAGGCTTTATTCACCCCAGTTTCTTCAAACTCATAGAACAAGGCGCTAATCTTTTTCAGATATCGTGGGTCACTCAGTTGACCAATTAAATCAGCTGCTCTCACAAGACCAGGACAGTTAACTCTATCTTGATGGTCTTCATCCTTTGGAACTGGAAAACGAGTAAGTTCAATGTTGAGCTTAATCACGTCGGCGTCAATCAGGATATGACCACCAAAGCGCTCTTCGATAAAGAGTTTGCCTCGGTCTACATGATAGGGAGTTAAGCTGGCATCGCTAGCACCAGGAGGCAGACTGATCATTTTACCGTCTACACCTGTGGCGTACAGTCCTTCACTCGGTCGGTCTTGTCGGCAGACGCCTTTGACGTAGCCAATATCATGGCACAGCAAGGAGATGATGCCGTGCATCCAGTCTTCACAGGAAATACCACCTTCACGGATGTGCTTACCCCGCAGAACTTCCTGTCCGACTAAGGTGACTAAGATCGTATGTTCAACATTGTGATAAAGTGCGTCACTATTGGCAATATTTTCTAAAGCCATGCCGCCCGCCCAGCCAATAATATCGGCGAAGTGAGAATTCCAGCCGCCATAGGTGCGCTGGTAGCCGTCTCGAATCTGTTGGACGAAGTAGTCAATGAGTAGTTGTGTTGTGTCAAACATGGTGAGTCCTCTCAACAGAGTCATCAAGGAATATAGGGTTATGAGGCAGCTGACTGCATCATCAGTAAGTTAAGCTTCTTCTAAAACGGGAACAAAAGGATGAGGGCTTTATGCCCCCACTAAGTATAGTGTTAAGCAAGTTCAGCAATTAGTCTGTGATTTCAAGAGACATTCTGAACCCGATATCATTAATATCTCTGAAAATCTTGTGGCAGGCTGTGATGGAATTTTTTAAAGATACGTGATTGTTGGAGGTCAACCCTGTGAGGTGAATCACAAGGTTGGGACTGATGGATTTGGACGAAAAAAGGGGTAAATTAGTAGCCTGAGTGAAGGCAATCTCAGGGGTACTGATTTTAGTTGGCAAAATTAGATGGTGTAAACCTCAGTGTAGCTAACTTGCGATCGCCTGATTTGGAAGGAGCCAATCTTAAGGATACAAACCGTACTAGAACAATTATACCAGATGGGACTGTTGACAAGTAACGTTAGTAGTGGCTAGTTCTAGCTTTAAAAGAGCGCTTTCGACCATTCTCCATAGATTTAGCCACACAAAGCCGCTGCGTGGTGACAGATGTGGTCTTCAATAAAGCTAGCAATAAAGTAGTAACTGTGGTTATAGCCTTCTTGGAAGCGCAAATTTAGGGGTTGACCAGCTTTTTCACAAGCCGCCTCAAACACTTCAGGAAGCAACTGCTGCTTCTCTAAAAAGGGGTCAATCGTACCTTGGTCGATGAGAATCGGGCGATTGTAGTTAGCCGTTAGCACCAATTCGCTAGCATCGTAGGCACGCCAGGTTTCTTTGTCAGAACCAAGATAATTAGTAAATGCCTTCTCACCCCAGGGAGAGCGCATCGGGGCGGCAATCGGTGCAAAGGCGGAAACGGATTTGTACTGTTCAGGATTTTTTAGGGCACAAATCAGCGCTCCATGACCACCCATTGAATGACCAAATATACCCTGCCGTTCGGGCTTAATTGGGAAATGTTCGGCAACCAGAGCAGGTAACTCACGGACGACATAGCTGTACATTTGGTAGTGGGATGACCAAGGCTCGACCGTGGCATCAACGTAGAAGCCAGCACCCGTGCCGAAATCCCAATCATCATCTTCGCCAGGAATGCCCGTTTTGCGAGGGCTAGTGTCTGGTGCAACGAGCATCAAACCGTACTTAGCGGCAAATTGCTGCGCTCCTGCCTTTGCCATGAAGTTCTCTTCAGTACAGGTTAAACCCGAAAGAAAATAGAGAACTGGAACTGGCTCGGATTTTACCTGAGGTGGTTGGTAGACAGAAAACCGCATCTCGCCATTACAGGTTTCGGAGCGATGGCTATAAAAGCCAACCGTACCGTCAAAACATCGATTCTCCGAGATGAGGTTGGGGGCTGTGGACATGAGTTCGGTTTCTAGAAATTAAGTGTAGGAGTCCGGAGCTGTAGTGAGGATGTAGTTGTCCAGTGTTCTATCTTCTCATAGGAATTCGCTCCGTCCTAGCCTGTCTTAAAAAGGGGCAACAAATCTGTTCTCTTCTTGTGCGGATTCATAG
>DATNQT010000617.1:0-6377 GCA_036703885.1 Candidatus Sericytochromatia bacterium | reverse complement strand
GTAGAGAAGCTTATGAGCGTTTAAGAGTAGAACTTGGTCGTCCTCCAAAACCTCTAGATTTTTGGGGTAGAGAAGATATGCCGAGTTTCCAAGATTTTAAGCAAGCTTTTGGTTCATGGCTATACTGCCGGGTTGCAATGGGTGACGCAACTGACTGGGAATTGACAATAGAACGGAACAGCACAACATACAAGTTTCTGAAAGCAGTGGAAGCAGACTGGCAAGCACAGCGAGTGACTCCCTATGCTTTGCTCTGGAGTTTCTGTTACTTTCCAGATAACTTTGAACAAGGTTTTGAGAAATTCTTTATAAAGTATCCTCATTGGCAAGTCGAGAAGCCTGAAAGTGGAAGCTATGGAAAGGCTTTAAAAACTCTTGAAAAGAAACTTTCAGAATTATTTATTGACGGTCACTTTATCCCAGAAGTTCAAATTGAGATAATCAATAACTCAGAATTGGCACAAAACGTCGAATCTAGAATTTCATATACGTTAGCAACTGATTACCGACTACGCTATTGTGGGAATTTACGGCAACCAGATGAACTCTGTTTATATGCAGAATACAAGAGACCGGAAATCATTAATTACTTTGGGATTCAGTACGATCCATCAGAGCATAATAAGGGAGTTATTAAACTCGCTGGTAACTACATAGTGTTGATTGCCAAAATAGATACAAGCGGAGCTAAGGAAGAATTTCAATATCAGAACAGATTTTTAGATTGCGATCATTTTTGTTGGCAGAGTCAAAATCAACAGCGGCAGGATAATAAAGCAGGACGAGAAATTACTCAACACAAAGAACAAGGCAAAACGATTCATTTATTTGTCCAGCCAAAATCTCACCGGGCGGCTTGCTATATGGGAGTTGTCGAAGTTGTGAATGTTGTTGGGAATGCACCTATGACTATCACCTTCAAGCTCTCAGATTCTGTTTCAAATACTATCTTGGATTATCTATCATAAATTTGATTCTTTTCGTAAAGAGGAGAAAGATATTGATATTGTGAGTTCTAACAGCGTAAATCAAACGCCTTGAGTTGTGCGAGCACTCATGCACCCTCCATCCCTCCCAACAATTACAGCAACGCTTGCCACGCCTCAATCTGCTGCTGTAATTGTTGGATGCGATCGCGTTTGGCAGAATGAGGAGATGCGATCACGCTCGACAGGATAACCTCACTCTACTACCTGAGCGCGATTGTATACTTCGGTCATTACTAAAAAGTGCTGAGAAAGATTTGGGAGTAGTTGTTAATCTTTAAGAGTTTGGTTACTCTGACAATGACATAACTCACAACTTATGCCCAAACTCTCGTCTACTAATCAGTTGGCATCTTCCAGTATTGATACGACTAATCTGGATATTCAATTACTGGTACTGGATATTGATGGAACGATCGCAGGTCAGTCCAACGACATTCGAGAACCCGTAAAACAGGCAATACGTTCAGCTCAAGCGAAGGGAATTCAAGTTGCGATCGCTACGGGGCGGATGTATTGCTCTGCTTTGCGCTTCCATCAGGAAGTTGGTTCTACTCTACCAATGCTTGCTTACCAAGGCGCATGGATACAAGACCCAGCAACACAAAAAATTTACCAACATTTGTCAGTTTCGCGCACCACTGCCGAGCAATTGTTGGATTACTTTGAGACGGATGGATTGCGATCGCTTCTTTCGGTTCACTTCTATATCAATGACCAGTTGTACGTCCGGGAAGTAACCTCAGAAACTGAAATTTATGCTCAACGTGCGGATATTCAACCAATACCTGTAGGTGACTTGCGTAAGACTTTAACAACCGAACCGACTAAAGTTTTAGCGCTCAGTGACGACACGGCAATTATTGATCAACTATTAGGCAGCTTGCGAAAACAGTATACTCCAGCAGAGCTTTACCTAACAAAATCGGTAGCAACTTTCTTTGAAGCCACCAATCCCGCTGTTAATAAAGGGGCGGCTGTACGATACTTAGCCGAAGAGATTCTGGGGTTAAAGGCTCAAAATGTTATGGCAATTGGCGATAACTTCAATGATGTTGAAATGCTCGCCTATGCGGGTTTAGGTGTTGCCATGGGGAATGCACCCGCCGATGTACAAGCGATCGCTAACTGGGTAGCTCCTGATGTTGAACAAGATGGTGCAGCAGCTGCAATTGAAGCGTTTGTATTGTGAACCATCCGCTTTTAGGGGAGTGGGGAATGGGGAGTTGGGAGTTGGGAGTTGGGATATAAGAATTTCTCTACAAAACTCCTCATATCGTCACCTTTCCTGCTGGGGGAGTTCTTCAGTATCCCTACTCTCTATTTCCTACCCCTTACTCTTTCTCTTATAAAAAAGCCTTTAAATCAGAAAGGGAACCGACGACTGGCCGTGTTTCGTCTCGGTTCCCCTACTGGTTCGCTCCTCACACTGCTAGCATCATACTCGAAGGTTATAGAATTTGTCACTACCTTCTTAAGATTTTTTTTATATTTCATAGTTCCACGGGTGCAGATACGCCTAGTTGGTCTTGTAAAAGCGAGCGCAGCAACCCTTGAGTAACCCCCACTAGCCCCAAACGTGCCTGAGCCAACCTAAGAGCATGAATCTTCACCTCCCCCCATATCCGACAGCCACTGTAGAACCCCTCAAAAGCCTCACTCAAAGAATTTGCAAGTTTTACCGCTTTAAGTTGATCTAAGTTGTTGATTGAATCTGATACATCTAATATCTGAGCGATTAAACGTCTTTCTGCTGGATGTACCAACCCCAGTATCAGTTGATTTGTAGCTGCCTCTTGTCGATGATTGAGCCAAGGAATCGGGTTTGGCTCGACCAATTGCCAATCATCAGTTTTGAAATCCAAGTCTTTCAGCTTAATCAAACCCTCTCGGTGAGCCAAGCGCAGCAGGGAACAGCAACGGGCATGAGCGTACTGTATCGAAAAGAGATTTCGGGTATCTTTGCTTTCTCTCTCCATCTCCCCAACTCCCTCTCTCCAGAAAGAAGGCTTCTGAATCAACTGTTGTAACCAAAAGGCTAAACTCACTTCGTTCAACCGAAAGTTAATCCAGCCTGGGAAAACCACCTCGACATTGAACTCCAGACACGTTTGACACGAAATGTTCCCATTAGTTACCGCAAGAGATGCCGTTAGCCCCTCGGCAATATCGAGAGCTGGTTGTTCCCAGAGGGATGCCAGCTTGAAAGCGATCGCGGATCGATAGATTATAGGAATATCATTTGACAAACGCTGTAAAGGAATTGTTTTAGCTGTCAGCTTTACACCGTCCGAAAAATCACCTAGCTTAGTGCCCATACTCAATAAACCCATTGCATCTAAGATCTGCTGCTGCAACAGTTGTGCGATCGCGACACCATTACTCTGTAAACTCACGATCAATAATCTGCTGTTGAAAGTATTTTTTGCTACTTCTGACTCCATGTAAAATCTAGAATATTTGCGTTTAATCACGCTCGGAGCTTATGCAGCCACCATCCTCCGCATCAGAGGCATCTCGACCTTTTTTAACCTGGCAACGGATTCTCGACTGGGCGCAGGAACACTACCGCTATCGGACTTTCAGCAAAGATGATCGGATTCCTGCTCGTGCAGGGTTGCTGTATCTAGTACAGCGTGGGGCTATCCGCTTAGTGGGTACTGCTCAAGTTAGTGCTAGTACCAGTACTGCCGTGTCACAATTATCGCACCAGACAACAGAGGAAGCTTTTTTAGGCTTCGTTGGTGCGGGTCAACCCTTTGAAATTGTCGCACAGTCGCCCTTTACCCTTTCTGCTTACTCTCATGTTGACCAAACCTCAGTAGTCTGGATGTATTGGCACGATTTGGACAACTGGCCCCACTTCCGGCGTGAGGTTCTTGATGCCTTTCGCTATCAGCACCAGCGAAAACTTCTGTGGCTGAGTACTTTAGGACAGAGGCGAACCATCGACCGACTATTAGGATTTCTCACGTTATTAGTAGAAGAATTTGGGGAACCTTGTGAGAATGGTTACTGCTTACCATTCCCGTTGACTCATGCACAAATTGGTAGCGCCATTGGTTCCACCCGCGTGACTGTAACTCGCTTGATGGGCAAACTACGCCAACGGGGGTTAATCAGAACTCAAGGTGATAATTTGATTTGCTTACCCGCAGAATCACTAGAAACTACGAAAAACTAAATTTAACCGATATTTTAAGGTTTAAATAGCACCAAATCGCAGCCATTTTTCTTAATATTTGGGAGAGCGATCGCTCTTCCGCTATCAACCCAACACCTAAGACCCAACACCCAATTTTACTGAAATTTGAGTAAGCTTCGTTCACTAAATCTCAGGCTAAACTCAGTGCCAAAACGGGAGTTTACTTGAAGTGTTCCTTCAAGTTGCTTTGCTAAAACTTCTACTAACTTTAGTCCTAAGGAATTAACATTTTTTATCTCCAAGTTAGGGGGCAATCCTATACCATCATCTCTAACGGTAAGCGTATAATGAGCGTCTCCATCAAAATGCAGAGTAATATAGATTGTTCCGTGAGATTTGTTGGGAAAAGCATACTTCAGAGCATTTGAGACTAGCTCATTAATAATCAAACCGCAAGGAATAGCTGTATCGAGCTTGAGAGTCACCTCATCAATATCTAGCTCTAGATTAATGTTTTCTACATTTTTTATATAGGCTGCAAATAAGTAGCTCGTTAAATTTTCAATGTATTCAGCAAATTTGATTTTTGCAAAATCTTTAAACTTATACAAAGTCTCGTGAACAAGCGCCATAGCTCTGATGCGATTGCAGCTTTCCCGGAAGAGTTCCAGCGTTGCTGGCTCCTCTATGTGCTGAGATTGCAAGTCCAGCAGGCTTGAGATCACCTGTAAGTTATTCTTAACCCGATGGTGAATTTCTTGGAGTAAGACCTCTTTTTCCTGTAATGATTCTCGAACTTGTATCTCTGCAAGCTTGCGATCGCTAACATCTAAATTGATCCCAGCCGCCCGTACTGGCTTGCCCGTTTCGTCATAAAACACCTGACCTTTGCTTTCGAGCCAACGAATGCTTCCATCCGGTCTGATAATGCGGAATTCCATGTCACCGTCCTGCCCTGTCTCCAGAGAGTTTTCGGTAGTTTGATTGATGCAATCGCGATCTTCTGGGTGAACCGCTGCGACAAAGGTCTCGAAGCGACCGTCGAAAGTATTGGGCGCTAAACCAAACATTCGTTCGAGATTATTCGACCAAGTAATTTTTCCGGTTTGAGTATTCCAGTCCCAAAGACCCATGCGAGCCGCATCGAGGGCAAGGCGCAGTTGCGCTTCGCTCTGTCCCAGCTGTTCCTCTGCCAGCTTGCGCTCTGTGATGTTGTGAGTTATGCCCAAAATTTGATAGATTTCGCCTCGTTCATCTAGCAACGGCACATAGGTGACAACGAAAATGATTTTGCCAACAGTCGGCAAAGTAATGCTGCATTCTGCCGTTTGTGAGGTTCGTGTTTCCACAGCCTTTAGTAGATGGGGTAGATACGCATCTACGATCTCTGGCGGGTGTATCTCCTCGTCAGTGTGACCAAGTAGTGCCGACTCCGGCACTCCGCCTATCCTAACTCCGTGTGCATTAACAAACTGGAATCGCCGATTAGCGTCGTAGATGACAAATGTATCAGGGAAGTGATCGACAGCCAGCCGGAATCGCTTTTCTGAGAGGCTCAATGCTTCCTGCGATCGCTTGAACTGGGTAATATCAGTCGCAACACCAATTACACCCGTGATTTGACCGTTTTTATCTCGTACTGGTGTTGCTCGATTGTCATATACAACATTGTCTACCTGCGTAATGCATACAGCCTGTTTGCCACTAAGTCCGCAGCGGATGTTTTCGACGAGTTCAGGATAATCGCGGTAGAGTTCAAAGGCTGATTGTCCAACAAACTGACCTGACTTTTGTCCTAAAGCTTCCAGTCCTTTACCCTCTAAAAGGGTAATCGTACCTTCACTATTTAGGGCATACAAAATAATCGGTGCATTTGTAACCACGGTACGCAGAAGCGCCTCGCTCTGCAATAGCTGAACTTGAGTTTGTTGAAGGTCGTGGAGGGCGTTTGCAAGTTGAGCTGTTCGCTCTTGCACCCGTTGCTCTAACTCTTGTGTGAGCTTTTGCAACGCAACTTCTGCTGTGACTCGTGCCTCGATTTCCTGTTTAAGAAGTACATTTTGTTCTTCGAGCGTCTTGGTCAAATTTCTCATCTTGAGGTGTAGCCTCATCCTGGCTAATACTTCCTCTTGCTGAAAGGGCTTGGTAATGTAATCCACTGCCCCTAAAGACAGACCTTTGAGCTTATCAACCGTCTCTGAAAGCACCGTCATAAAAATTACAGGGATGTCCTTTGTTGCCGCCGA
>DATNQT010000616.1:0-3093 GCA_036703885.1 Candidatus Sericytochromatia bacterium | reverse complement strand
AGGCAGTTTCCTGGGTTGTGGCGGCGCTCTAAGATGCCTACTTGTTCGAGAAGGGAGAGGGCATATCTGATTACCCGGATTGAGTAAGCTCGCAGGTCGGCTTCAATCTCATGCAGCGGCTTATATATCCAAGGTGTTCTTTGTGTCTTTTGCTTCCACTCATCCCATTTGGTGAAGTACTGCACTAGTTCGGTTGCACAGGCTACAGCTCGCCGGGAAGCTTTTAACAACACAGAGAGGAGGTCGTACACGTCATGATGACGTGTCATGAATTTCATTTTTGAGGAGTATTCTCTAGTGACTCCGTCTCTGGCAAATGTGGTGGCTCGATTATTCATTGTCCTTACATCCCTGTTTTGGTGAACTCAGGGAAATTCGGATGAAACTCGCCCTACATCAGGGTTTGGTATCAGTTTTAAGAACCGCAAATGAGCTAAAATTAAGGGTTAAAGGTTCGTCGGTTTGCGGTTTGCCTCAAGGACTTGATACCATACAGACATAGGATTGAGCAAAAAGGCGTCTCACCCCTCTCTCATCCAAATTTCCGTTTTGCTGAATCCCACTGTCGTTACACGATGTTGGGATTCAACCACATTTTTAGGCGTCTTGAGCCTCGTACTTGGCTAGGTAAGCCTTGATGAAATTGATCATTTCTTCCTCCTGAATAACAAACGAAGTTCCCTTTCTCCGGAGAACTAAAAGCTTAATTTCACTTATTGTCGAATATAAATGCTCGTTATGCTCATCGATCTTGGTGGGATGCCACAAAGCTAAGACTTTAGCTAACGGGGTATTGCGAACCTCCTTGGCAGAGATGCCAAATAACTGCCTGTTTTTATTGAGCCAGTTGGTGTAGTTCCCTAACTCAACTAGCGGACAGGGTTTCCAGTATCTTGACCCTTTCCCCTTCCTCTTCACATACAAGGTCTCGTTTTCTTCTTTGAAGACAATTTCCGCATCCCCCTTGGAACGAATCGAGATGAGCAGATGAGCCTTCTGAGGGAACCTGACAAATAAGTCTAGAGGTTGGTTGTCGGGCACCTGTAGGCTAGGAAATATCTGTACTCCTTGGCTTTCAAAGTGTTCGAGAAGGATGTTCATGAGTTTGATGAGCCGTGCCACCTTTTCCAGGCGGATTAAGGGTCTGTAGGCGGCTGCCAAAATTAAAAAACCTGCGGAATTAACGAAAATACCGGAGCAAGCAGCAGCTACCCCTACGGCGTTAGAGACAATTGAGAGATGATCTTTCTCTAGCTCTAGCTGTTGTAGGGCTTCCCGATTGTGAATAGGTAAAGTAATACTGTCAAGATCTGGTGCTGACACGGGCGTAGAAATCATTGTTCTACTGCCATCGTACTTCTCGATGATGCGCTCAGCACTCAAGCTATCACTTATCTCATAACGCCTCGGTGTTTGAATCACGGCTAAGTCCTAGCTTTTTATCTAGACCCTGTCGAGACGGCTATGAAGTGCCGCCTACTTCATAGCCAAGCCAGTGTCTGTGTCTTCAGGGGGCGACAAGCGCCCTAGAATGTTTGCTGTATAAGCGTTATCGCCCTCAATCCCCTCTGATAAAAGACCCTCTTATTGCTTTTGGTATTAAAACAAATCAGCTCTGGATACAACGGTTGAAAGGCGCTGCCATTGGTATCAGTATTACGCTTCCTCTTGCTGCCGTTGCTTAGTTTTCACTGCGAGCATTGATTCAGCAACGGAGTTAATATCCTTCCTCATATAGAGGCTCTTAGACAGCGCGTTTGATTGAGTATGCTAGTCCACTTTGGCAGCATTGATTGTGGATGATTCGCGAAAGAACCTGGTTGCTATTGTCGAGATTTGGCGGTAAATACTAACTTACGCCAAATGGCAAGGGATTTTAAGTATTTGACTACCAACCTGAGCTTTAGAACTGCAATTAATAATTAAAAGAACTGGAGTGCAGATAGCAAGATTAAATTGGATGGTCATGTTAGCAGTGAATGATTGAGATGTTGGGTTTCCTGCGTCAAGCCAACAAGTACGCACTTGGTTGAAAGCTGTTCTGGGAGTTGAAGCCTCCTACAAAGTGGTACATAACACGGTTCGCTATCAACTCCAATCCAAATTAAAAGTGCCGTGCGCTTCGCGCCCCGCTTCGCTAACGCCCCCACAGTGTAAAACAGCACCCAGAGGCAATTAGTAGCTTTAAAAAAAACTACCAGCTCTCCTCAAATCAATAATTGAGAAGGCTTCAGCTGCGTGTAAGCTCTTCAAACGCCTACGTTACTGGTGTCAGGATGAAACTCGCTTGGGACTCAAAACAATTCAACGTCGTCGCCTGACTCTTAAAGGCATCAAGCCTGTAGGGAGAGTGCAATGGCAATACAAAACCTTTTACTTGTATGGAGCAGTCGAACCTCAGAGTGGAGAAAGTTTTTTCTTTGAGTTTTGCCATCTGGATACGATTTGCTCCCTTGAAATTTCTGGAACTATTTTCACAGACTTACCCCGAAGATTTACACATTATCCAGGTAGATAATGGCTCCTTTCACTCTAGTCTTCAGTTGCATCTTCCCGACAATATTATCTTATTATTTCAACCCTCTCATAGCCCACAACTTAATCCAATCGAACGTCTCTGGGAGGAGATTAAAGAAAAATTGAGTTGGGAGTTGTTTGATAATTTGGAGGCTTTAAGAGCTGCTGTGGAAAATATTCTTGCTAAACTTAGCCAAAAAGTGATTGCTTCTGTGACAGGATGGGATTTTATTCTGGAAGCTCTATCTGTATCAGGCATTTAGTGAAACGGTATTATTATGCGGTGATCGCTGACTGGCGCAACTCGTTGTCTATCACAACAGACCATAGCTTTTCGCGGATTCCAACGAAATATCTGGAAGATTACGAAGCATATCATCCCAGGTAGTCCATGCTTGCAACGTTTCTACGACAACCCGAAGTGGTTCGCACCAGCAGACTTAATAAAAAATACAACTCGTTCCACTTCTCGAAATCCGACTTTTGTGTAAAACTCATGACTTGCAGGATTATCAAGGAGGGCATCCAAAGCAAGTTCGATACATCCCTGCTCGCGTGCCCACTGCTCGGCATACT
>DATNQT010000615.1:0-7766 GCA_036703885.1 Candidatus Sericytochromatia bacterium | reverse complement strand
CCTTGGATATCTTTTATCTCACCTGACTTGAGGCGATTTCCCAAATACTCGATCGCATAGGCGGTTGTTGAACCCGTACCCAGCCCCACAATCGTACCCGACTGCACGAGCGCGGCGGCGGCTTTGCCCACTTCTTGTTTCATCACTTTAACTGGGTCTGTCTCTGCACTCATGAAAAAAGTCTCTCTTAATCACTGAGAAACAGTTTCCCACTTTACAGAAATCGCCGTAAAGTCCAATATAGGACGAATGCCGTAATACTCAGTTGCAGTCATGCGTAGTGTGGGGCTTCTCCGGCTCAAGCTAACAACCAACAACTAACAACCAACAACCAATAACAATGGAACCACCAAAAGTCATTTTTCTTGATGCCGTTGGTACACTCTTTGGAGTCCGGGGGAGTGTGGGTGAAGTGTATGGTGCGATCGCTCATCAGTTTGGAGTGGATGTTCCAGCCCAAACCCTGAACGAAGCCTTCTTCCAAGCCTTTGCCGCTTCTGGTTCTCCGATTTTCCCAGGTACAGAACCCGAAGAGATTTCCCAGTGCGAATTCGAGTGGTGGCGGGTGATTGCTCTACGCACGTTTCAACAAGTTGGCATTCTTAACCAATTTGCTGACTTTACTGATTTTTTTGATACGCTCTATAACCACTTCGCCACCGCTCAACCGTGGTTTATCTATCCCGATGTTCTCCCAGCTTTAGAGGCGTGGCGGCGTATTGGCATTCAACTGGGCGTCTTGTCTAATTTTGATTCCCGCTTGTACTTGGTCTTAAAAGCCCTAAAGCTAGAGGAGTATTTTACTTCCGTCACGATTTCTACACAAACAGGAGTCGCCAAACCCGATCCGCAGATTTTTGCGGCTGCCTTAGAAAAACATCACTGCGAGGCTAAAGATGCATGGCACATTGGGGACAGCCTCAAAGAAGACTATCAGGGTGCTAAGGCAGCAGGCTTAAGGGCAATCTTGCTAGACCGCACTACACAGATGCCAGTAGGCTAAGAGCGATCGCCTCTATCCCTCACTCCTGAGTGTCCGTGGCACTTGCACTGCCAAAGTAACCACTCTGGCTGCCATAAACAAGGATAAGGCTAGCCACAATAGATGAGAGTTGTGTAACTGCCATCCGATAATAGCGATCGGGACAAAACCGACCAAAGTGGCAGTCAATGCGGCATTACGGATAGTAGCTCCCTCTGCCAAGCCCAGGAAGTACCCATCCAGGATAAAAGCAATTGAACCAAATCCCAACACTGGCAACAGCCAAGGAACGTAGATATCAATGCACTCAAGAACCTCGGCGTGATTGGTCAACAGCCCGAACAGAGGCTCTGGAAATAGGACAAACCCAAGCGCAAGGGCAACTCCCAAAATCAAGCCCGTTCCTAGAGAAATTCGCAATAGGGGAGCCAGCTGCTCCGACGCTCCTTTGCCTTGAAAAATTCCTGCCAAACTCTCGGTAGCGAAGGCAAGTCCGTCAATAAAATAGATTGCCAGGGTTAGTACCTGCAACAGTAACGCCGTTTCGGCTAGCATAGTCGTTCCTAGAGCCGAACTCAGGTTGGTGAATATGGCGAAGGTGGAGAGAAAGGCGAAAGTCCGGATAAAGATATCTCCATTCAGTGCAAAAACGGCTTTTAGGGCTGTGGGATCGAGAAGCTGTCCAGCTACCGCCCGCACTTCCTTAAACTGGATTTCACGGGCTACAAAAATCAGTCCTACGAGCAACATTAAGTACTGGCTGAGTGCAATGGCTAAACCAGCCCCCGCACTTTCCCATCCCCACCGGATGATATAGAGGTAGTCGAGCGCAATATTAGCTCCGTTGGCGGCTAGAGACAATACTAAAACCTTGCCACTGTGTTCGCGTCCTAGAAACCAACCGATTAGAACAAAATTGAGCAGAGTCGCAGGCGCTGCCAAAATCCGGGCATTGTAATAAGCTTGACCTGAAAACTTGACTTCGGGGGCGGCACTCAACAGGGCAAACCCAAGCTCTTGCAGTGGGTGCTGCAAAATTAAGATGGCGATGCCTAACCCTAGAGCGATTAAACCGTTACGCAATCCCGTAAGCAGTACTGCCTCATGGTCTTCTCGTCCTACCGCTTGAGCCGTCATCCCAGTCGTGCCCATCCGTAAAAATCCTAAAGTTCGGTAGATATAGTTAAACAGAACGGTGGACAGGGTGACGCCAGCTAAATGGCGAATCTCCATCAGGTGACCCAAGAAGGCAACACTGATTAAACCCGCAAGAGGCACTAAAAGATTGGAAAGAATATTGACGATCGCCAATCGGAAGAAGCGATTGAGTAAGTCATCTCGATTGAGGGTCGAAAGCGGTACATCCTCGTTGATACAATGTGTTTTATTCTCTTGGAGCATTCTTAAGATTTCCTTTATAAATTCTCTTAACGATAACTTGAAAATTGGCAAAAGATAGACTATGGCAGAACTACCCAAAACATTAGAAGATGCGATCGCCCAAGCCAAAGAGGCAACTAAGACGGCTCTAGAAAATGGTTGCACCCGGATGCAAGTCGAGTTAGTCTTCCCTGAAATTGCCCTCCAAGCTCAATCAATTGCCGAGCAATTCCTTCCTTTGTTTGAAGAGTTGGGCATCCAGCCCAAGGTTTTGTTTCCCGATACAGGGTCTGCGGCTCTTGCCCGTCGGAATTGGGGTACTATTCCTTTTAAAGTTGACGATCTTGGTACGTCTCGGACGCCTGTAGAAGAGAAAATTCAGCCAGAGGACGAGGCTTTTTTGCTGGTTGCCCCGTCGGCGGTGGAAGTTGCCCAAGTTGAAAAAATGAGCAATCTGGCAGGCGATCGCCCATTTGTTTTACTCAATCCTCAACTGGAAGATATCTACGTGGTCGGCATTGGCTATACGGCGCGTCAAGTGCGCGATCGCTTTATCAAGACTATCGAGTCCTGTTATTACCTCCGACCCCTCGATGGAGCCGCCCTCTTGCGTGCTTATCCCTCTCTTTGGCAAGTCTGGTTAGAAACTGATAACGAATATCAGCTGATTGCCGAAGAGCCTCAAAGACCTGTAGGAGATGCCCTTGACCAACTTCTTGCAAAGGCTACTGGCACCGATACCTCTAGCGAGACTCCACCCTCAAAAAAATCTGGTTTCCTTGCCAATCTTCAGCGTTTTTTAAACGCCTTGAGCCGATAGGTTATTAATAAAAAAACCGTGACGCCTATTTACTTGCAGGATAGGCGTCTAACTTGACAATAGGAGTCAGGAGTCAGGAGAAAGTGTTTTCATCATGAGAGTTGTGAACTTTCATTTCATGGAGCCTAGCTTGAAAAGACGAGTTACAAACCACGAGTCAGTGATTTTCATCACAACATTCATGTGTTTTTACTTATAAAATATGTATGATTTCAGTGGCTTACAAACTGAGGTAAACCTAAAAGAATAATATGAACTCATTATTCTATTCAAAACTGATTTAGTTAAAACTTTTATACAATTTCTTATTTTTTTGTAGAGAGATTAATTATAAAAGTATTTCTTTTGGTAGGGGTAGTTAGACTCAATTAACTTATATACCTAATATATATGAGATAGTAAAAACAGGGTGCTAGTAAAGGAGAAGAAGAGTTATACAAGTAGATGATGCTGTCATTAGGCTTGTAAACCCCAGAAAAAATTCTGATTACGTAGAACAATGCCCCTAAAATCTACAGTTACGTATTGTCGCATCGACGATTCTTTAGCAGCAGGAGAAGCTGCAATGAAAGCGGTAATAGAACAAATGGAGGGAGAAGCTCCAGATTTTCTCCTCTTGTTCGCCACAGTGGGGCACGATCTTAAAAAACTCATCCAAGGCATTCACTCAATTGCAGGAGATACTCCTCTATGCGGATGCTCTGGTGCTGGAAGCATTACAAATTTAGGCTGTGACGAGGGAACTCATTCTTTTGCTTTGATGGGTTTAAAGTCCGAGAAAGTTCATTTCCATCCTTTTATTGTTCCTGGATTATCAGATAATCCTGAGGAAGTAGGACAAAAGATTGCAAAAAAGATTAACTCTGTTGGAATAACGGAAGCTGACAAAAAACTACTCTTTCTATTTCCAGATGGGCTAACTATTAATGCAGATAAGCTTTTTCAAGGAATCAATAGTGTACTAGATTACTCAATTGATTTTGTTGGAGGAACAGCCAGTAATGACTTTCATTTCTCGAAAACTTATCAGTTTTGCAATCAAGAAATTTTGAGTGATGCTGTATCCGGTGTATTAGTAGCAGGAGAATTTAATTATGTAATTGATATAAGTCACGGTTGTAAGGCAATTGGCAATTACAGAACCATTACTAAAGCGCATGATAACATCATCTATGAAATGGATGATCAACCTGCCCTAGAACTCCTCAAATCATTTATTGGTGAAAGTCGATTTTCTGATATTGTGCAGGTCAATCTTTTGGGATTAGGGCAACCCTTGGAGGAAAATAGTAATTCAGAAGATCTGCTCGCTAGGGCAATTATGGGTTTTGATGAAGAGCAGGGAAGTATTCAACTAGGCGCACAGCTACCCGTTGGTTCAGTAGTCCGTTTTACGCGAAGAGACAAAGCCAAAGTAAAATGCTCAACCCAAACCGTAGCAAAACAAGTTATTGCTAACCTTCAATCTCCTAAAGATGCAACCTATTTTTATTTCAACTGTGTAGGTAGAGGCTCTTATCTCTTTGGGGATTCAGATGTAGATATTCAGAGTCTTTTAGAGATTTTAGGAGAAGATAAAAATTTAATTGGTTTTTTTACACTGGGAGAAGTAGCTCCGACAAAAGGAGAAAACTATTTCCACAACTACACTGGCGTTATCGTGGGGGTTCAATGATGAACGAGCCAACAGAACTACTATTACAAAATCAGCAGCTTAAGGCTGAGATAGAGAGGCTTCGGCAAGAAAACACCTTTCTTAAGAATGAAGTAGAAAGTTCAACCCTAGATATTGCTCAATTGGAAGGGGATTTACTTGATGCACAAGTAAAAATTAATAAACGTTCACAAACGTTTAAATGTATTCAATTAATGTATCAAGAAATTGCCTCGGCTAAAGAAGTAGATCATATTTATTCGATAACAGTTAAATATCTAGCTGAGAAAGTTGGTTTCGATCAAGCAATTATCTTTAAAAAAAAAGAGGGCGTTTTCCTGCCTGTTGCTAGCTGTGGTTATGCCGCTTCAGATTTATTGAATAAAAGTATTAATCAGTCTTTATTGGCTAAGATAGCCAACGAGAAAAAGGGTGTTTTAGTCAATAGCAAAACCAGATCGCTATATACAGCTCTCAGGAAGAATAAGTATCTATCCCAATATTTTATGGCTGTTCCTTTTTCTGTTCAAGATAAGGTCAGTCATATCCTTTTTGTTGGAAATAAAACTGAAGATACTTTGAGAAGACCTCGATTGACAGATTCCGATGTAGAGACACTTCAAACCTTGAGTAATCAAATCGCTATTGTAATTAGCAAAGCTGAACTCCACACTCAGACTAAAGAAGTAGCTATAACGGCAAAAGCGCAAGCTCAAAAACTTAAAGAAGCTTTACGAAAGCTGCAACAAACACAAGCCCAGCTCATTCAAACAGAAAAAATGTCGGGTCTCGGTCAGCTAGTTGCTGGTGTTGCTCACGAAATTAATAATCCAGTTACTTTTATCAGCGGTAACTTGCTCCATGCCAGTCGCTATGTTGAAGACCTACTGGGTTTGTTAAACCTCTATCAGACACACTACCCTAACCCAGTCGAACCCATTCAAGAGGAAGCAGAAGAGATTGATTTGGCATTTTTAAAAGAAGACTTACCCAAAGTATTAAATTCAATGGGAATTGGTGCGGAAAGGATAAGTCAGATCGTGCGATCGCTTCGAGATTTCTCTCGCACTGAACAAGCGGAAATGAAGCCCTTCAATATCCATGAAGGCATTGACAGTACCCTTTTAATTTTACAGCATCGCTTAAAACCTCAAGGAAGTTATAGCGGCATTGAAATTATTAGAGATTATGCTGATCTACCGCTAATTGAGTGTTATGCTAGCCAACTCAATCAGGTATTTATGAACATTCTTAGCAATGGGATTGATGCCTTAGAAGAACAAAAAGAAAATCGTGTTATTAAAATCAGTACCGAAGTCAGAGAAAGCTCTGAGTTATTTAGGTGTAATACCTCTGCACCTGTTTTACATGGTGAGTTGGAAGAACCGATTAAAGCTCCAGATATACAACTAGAAATTCCGCCCGCGCAAAGTGTTGTGATTCGGATTCGGGATAATGGTCCTGGAATGACCGAAGCTGTTAGAAAGCATTTATTTGACCCATTCTTCACGACCAAGCCCGTCGGAAAGGGAACAGGTCTTGGTTTATCGATCAGCTACCAGATTGTAGTGGAAAAACATGGTGGAATTCTGAAATGTTACTCAGAGCCAGGGATGGGAGCAGAGTTTTGGATTGAAATTCCCTTGAAGCTTGCTGAGAGTCGATACACAGATCAATCCTCACAGCCTCGTCTGTTAAGTTCTCACTACTTGGTAGAAAGCGTTGCCTAAGGCGTATATACTTACTATCTAGAAAATAGGAGTCAGGAGTCAAGACTAGGTTCCAGAATTTCGAGCTATCTTAAGTAAATGCAATAATAGCAATTAAACAGGAAATTCCGGTTGAGGGTGCAAAAACTGACCGCCAATCTTTCCTTGGAAACATCAGATGAATCTTTCGTGTGGGGAAAGTGAGCAAAACCCAGTGAGTAGGGAAGCTTCTCTCCAAGCCTTCTTTAATCTTTCTCTAGATTTGTTGTGTATCCGTAGCAGCGATGGATATTTCGGAGAACTCAACTCAGTTTGGGAAACGACCTTAGGGTGGACGCTGGCAGAACTGCGATCGCGTCCTTGGTTAGACTTTGTTCATCCCGACGATGTTGCCTTCACCTATGATATGGAGCATCAATGTCATACCGTCAAGGCAAATCACCCCCCCATACAACTAAAAAATCGCTATCGTTGCCGAGACGGAAGCTATCGCTGGCTCTCCTGGCGCTTATCACCCTATCAAAATGGCTTCAGCTATGGCATCGCCCAAGATGTCAGCCAAAGTAATTGGCGGGGCAGTGGGGTGTATCGTGCAGAAGTACAGGAAACAGTGAAACTACGAGATCAGGCTCTCAATGCCAGCAGTGTGGGCGTTGTGATTGCCGATGCTCGATTGCCTGATATGCCCCTGATCTATGTCAATCCGGCATTTGAGCGAATCACGGGTTACTCTACTTCTGAAGTACTCGGTTATAACTGTCGTTTTTTGCAGGGAAATAAGACTTCGCAGCCTGCTGTTGCTCAACTCCGTGCTGCCATTAAAGCTGGAGAACACTGCACTGTTACTTTACTCAATTACCGGAAAGATGGAAGTCCTTTCTGGAATGAACTAACTATTTCACCCATTTATGATGACGACAATAACCTTACCCATTTTGTTGGTATTCAAGCTGATATTAGCGATCGCATCAGAGCAGAACAAGCCCTACGTTTGGAAAAAAACAAGTCAGAACGGCTATTACTCAATATTTTGCCCAAGCCCATTGTTGAACAATTAAAACAGTTTCAGGGTTCTTTGGCTCAACAATTTCCTGAAGCCACAATCTTATTTGCTGACATTGTTAACTTTAGCCCTCTATCTGCTGAAATATCTCCCTTAGAACTGCTCAATCTCTTAAATCAGATTTTTTCTGTTTTCGATCAATTGGCAGAAAAACACGG
>DATNQT010000614.1:0-5281 GCA_036703885.1 Candidatus Sericytochromatia bacterium | reverse complement strand
CCAATCCGCTAACTGCGATCGCCTGTAGCGGAATGTCGCGAAAACAAACCAGGTATCCCAAACCCAACAAACCCATTCCCGCTAATTGCCATTTAAAAAAATTGCTGGGATTTGGCTGGTCGGATATATTGTTTTCAATAGTCCCAGATGCTAGGGGATGCTGCCAATCCAGCCATGCTAAAAGCACGCCGCAAATTCCCAAAGCTAAACCCATTTCAGCGATATTTACATCCTTGACAAATATCGCCCGACCCAGTAAAATTCCTAAGGAATAAGTTACTAAAGCCGCTTTTTTGTAAGTCAGAAAATCTCTGCTCGAACTGAAAGCAGCGGCGAATGTTTCACTATTTCCCGCGCCTGTGATACATGGCAATCGTTGTTGCTGAACTTGATAAACTGTAGCAGCAGCAGTTCCCACTGTACCCAAATAAACCGCAGCCAGGGAAAAGCCGACACTTCCCCACCCCCAGTGCAAATAACTCAATCCCAAGTGATTTAGGGCGATCGAGCGAGTGATGTTTTTTCCTGAAAAGCTTTGATATTGATCTTTTATAATCCGGGCAGTTATCCAAGTCAAAATAAGTGCCGCTGCGATTGCTACCGCCCAGTCCCAAGGATACCGCCACAATCCAAAGGTATCCATTGCCCAAAAATTGATCGGCACTAGCAACAGCGTCACTTCTTGCAAAGTTTGAGCAGTCAAGTGCAAATTTTGCTGTCTGTTTGCCCAAGTGCTAATAGCCCAAAAAGTTAAAGTATAAGCTAACAAAACTCCATATTGTCCGGCGGCCGGAAATCTTTCCCACTGACTGGCAGCTAAGACTCCTGAGGAGACAACTACCATGAACACTCCTAAAAACAACAGCCACACCACGCTAATTTCTGCCATTAGCGAGTGCAAAATTTGAGCGATAAAATTAGGGGTTTGAGTAGTTTTTGTGGGCATAGCAACGCTTTCTCTGCTGCTAGGTAATGCTTGAGGCGTTGAGGGGGCAGGTACTTTTGGCTCATTTATAGGAACTCGCGGGCCGTCAATTTCAGAAAGCTCTACAGCGGGATCTCTGAGTGGGCAGACTAAATACTGCCGGCACAATTGCTCAACCTCCGCGGGCGAAAGCAAACCCAGCCGCAGCCACGCTTCTAAACCTGTCAACAACTCAGGATGCGACGCTAAGACGCTCAATTCAATTTTGCTCGATCGACCTTTGGGAGACGACATCGGCTTAAACTTGTACTAGCTACCTTCAAGCTATAATTAAACTCAGCGAGACTGTCACCAACCCCGCTGGTCTTCAAAACCGTGCGTGAAAGTTTCCTTTCACACGGCTCCTCAATGATTTGGTGCTTGTCACGCATACCTCATTACCCATTTATCCTCAACTTTTTCAAGTATTTTGGAGGGCTTAGGCTCGACTCTGTTGCAGTCGGATTTGTTGCCGAGACTGCTATCGCTAGCAGTTTTTATGTCGTGGCAATGTCTGTGCAAAAGCTGCCAGTTATCATAGGAATCCTTGCCACCTTGCGATTTGGGAATTCTGTGGTCAGCTTCCATCACATCGTCTTCACGGAAAAACAAGCCGCAGTGGGCGCACTTCCCTTTTTGCCTTTTTAAGAGTTTTGATACCCTAATTGGCATTTCTGGGTTGTTACCCATTCTTGTACTCCAGTAAACTAGGTTTCCGTCGTATGGGGACGATTCGCCTTTAACTTTTACATGACGCACTATACGAGTGTCAGCATGGTTGAGTAACCGAAGAGGGTTTAACCCTTCTTCCCTGGTTGCGAATACCCAGTTATCACCGTCTATGGACTGCCAATATTTCTTTGACACCCATTCCCCGTTCTTTTTCGGGTGACGGCGTTTTGCCCAAGCTTTTAGCTTTTGGTACGTCAGAGCATTGAGTTTTGAGTAAATTTCTTTGCTCACAACTGTTGCATAGTAGTTAGCCCAACCCCGTATTATTGGGTTTAATCGGCTGATTAGCGCCGCTTGCGGTGCTGCCTTATGAGCCTTAATTAAACTAGCGATTTGGTCGTAATGTACCTTTTGCTTCTGCTTACTTGGGGTGATGATTGTCTTAAAACCCTGCTTTGAGTGATACTTTCCTACTGGAAATTGTTGTATCGTAAAACCAAGAAAATCAAATCCTGGTCTTTCTTGCTCATACTGATTAAGAGTGTGAGCAAGTCTCGTTTTACTCGGTTTTAATTCCAAGCCCATGCCTTGTAACCATTCAGAGATAATCTCTCTGCATCTTTGAACAACGGTTATGTCTTCGTGGAGAATTACGAAGTCATCGGCATATCGGATTAGGCTAAGGCTTTGGCGATTATTATGCTTTCTTCCTTTTTGCGTTTCCGCATATTGCTTAATCCGTTCTTCCATCCCGTGTAGGGCTATATTTGCCAGTAGCGGAGAAATGACCCCGCCCTGTGGTGTTCCCTCAGATGTTGGAAACAACTGCTTTCCATCCATCACTCCCGACTTTAACCACGCTCGAACTTGTCGGCGTATGGTGGGGAATGTATTTAATTTTCTTAGCAGTGCTTCATGGTCAATGCGGTCGAAGCATTTGGCAATATCAGCATCTAGCACATATTTTGGCTTTAGTCTGATTGCTCTGAATATTGCTTCGATTGCATCATGGCATGAGCGTCCTGGTCGAAACCCGTATGAGTTAGGTTCAAATCGCGCTTCCCATTCTGGCTCTAGTGCCATTTTGACAAGTGCTTGCAAGGCTCGGTCGTTCATTGTCGGGATGCCCAACGGTCGCTTCTCCTCCGTCCCAGGTTTTGGAATCCATACTCTCCGGGTTGGTGCGACTTTTGAGCTTAATTTGAGATTGGCAACCAGGGTGAGGCGTTGCTTTAGGGTCAGGCTTTTCAACCCATCCACACCAGCCGTCTTCTTACCTTGATTATCTTGTGTCACCCGTCTGACCGCTAATACCTTTGCTGACCAGGACTTCATCAACGTCTTTTGGAGTCTGCGAAATGCTTTCACATCGCCACGAATTGAGGCTTGATAAATTCTCTTTTGGAGCTTATAAACCTTGCGTTCTAGCTTTCGCCAGTTCATTTGGTTCCATTCCACCGTAGTCTTTAAACTCGTTTTAGACATATCTACTCATTACTTGAGACTTTATCTTCCAAATCATCGTGAGTCTGTCTGCATATCCTGGGCGTTACCCCAGGCATTCGCTTCTGACTCGATCTCTCCTACTCGCTACATACGGTTAGCACCTACTCAAGTGTTCGACCTCTTGAGAGTAAGCGAGAGGTTATCTCGTTCCGAATGTCCATACTGTGTACCTTTAGAGTGATGCTGTTCGCCGGGTTTATGGGAGGTGCTTATTGGTCAAAATGCTACTTGCCAACTCCTTATCCTTTGCCTTTTGGCTACAGCGCGTTCAGCCTTATTTCGCTGGTTCTTGATAACGACGATTCAGACGCATCTTTAAGCCGAGGCTTTATACCAATTGGGTTTAACAATGAGACAATTAGTTAAAGCTCCTTGTCAAGTTAGTTATCAGGGTTGCCCAGATGCCCAGAGTTGTGAAAATTGAAATTACTGAAGAAGCTGAAACCCTCAAAAAGCTGCTAGTTCAGCAAAAAGACAAGCGGAGCTATCAGCGAACGCTTGCGCTGTACCTGCTCAAAATCCAGCAAGTGGAAACAGTAGAACACTTAGCGATCATTATCGGACGCAATCGGAGCACAGTGCAACGGTGGTTAAGTCAATACAAAAGCGGGGGATTAGCGAAGATGCTAGAAGTAGGGAAAAGTCCCGGTAAAGAGCAATTAATTCCGTCGTGGGCAGTGGAACGTCTCAAAGCCGAACTGTCTGAACCAGAAGGATTTACCAGTTACAAAGAAGTCAAAATCTGGCTAGAAGCCCTGTTAGATATAAAAGTGAAATATGATGTGGTACATCATCTAGTACATGACCAATTGAAAGCTAAGTTGAAAGTCCCACGTCCTGTGAGTGTCAAACAAGCCGAAGGGGCGATAGAAGATTTCAAAAAAAAACTACCTCAACAGCTGGAAAGTCTTGTAGAGAAGGTGAGACAAGTTTATAAATCGTGGCAAAAACTACGATATTGGTGCCAAGACGAGAGCCGAATGGGATTGCATACTATGCGCGGGCGGCTCCTGACGTTGAAGGGAGTTAAACCGAAAGGGAAAGTGCAATGGGATTTCCAAGCTTTGTGGCTCTACGGACTGGTAGAACCGCTGACAGGAGCGAGTTTTTTCTATGAATTTTGTCATCTAGATACAGTATGTGCGTGAGAAGTTTCTCGAACTGTTTGCACAAGCTTATCCGGAAGAAATACATATCATTCAGTTAGATAATGGGGGCTGTCATCAAGCGTTAGAGTTAAGCCTACCTGAGAACGTAATTCTGCTGTTTCAGCCGCCTCATTGTCCGGAAGTTAATCCAATTGAGCGGTTATGGTCAGAAATTAAAAAATCTCTCAAGTGGGCAATATTTACTAACTTAGATGAGTTAAGAAAAGGAATACACCAAGTTTTACAAGACTTAAATCAAACAATCATTGCATCGGTAACTGGATGGCAGTTCATTATCGAGGCGCTAGTCAGTACAGGGATGCAAGAGAGTTAAACTCATTTGTTTCAAATTCAAACCCAATTGGTATTAGTGGTAGTTGTCGAGCTTCTTAACAAAACAGGAACAGCGTAATTCCTTCTTGAAAGCTTTACTAAAATTTAAAGCCCTTAAACTCGATCGATTTACCGGACAAATACTATAAATGTATATTATCTAGCTCTTTGGTCAATTGGCAAGACCTGGAGCAACTTCATCAACCCTTATTGCTGATTAGCGGAAAACTTCATCAACTCTTTAACTTATTGTTGTATGCTGCACACAGTCAGGGTGTAGTGGGGAAGCGTAAAAGATGATGAAGTCTTTACGCCTCTTACTGAGGTAAGAGTTTTCCTGAAAATCTCTCAGATTACAGCGTAGAAGTACTCAGCGCGAGTTCACTTCCGACATCGCAAAATCTTTCAGGGACTCAATTTGCGTATGACTTGATAAATTTACTTACATCCAACAATTTCGGACTGTCATTACCAACAATCATTGGTAGCTTACCATTCCATTTTTCAATAGCTTGCCTTTCTAGTAGCTCCGGAGTTAAACTTTCGCGCAGTAACCGTTGCGCCTCTGCTTCTCCTCTGGCTAAGTTTACTTTTGCCTCTGCCTCTTGTAATGTTTTCAGCGTAATAAACCCAGCTCGTTTTGCTTCTTGTTCAGCAA
>DATNQT010000613.1:0-1777 GCA_036703885.1 Candidatus Sericytochromatia bacterium | reverse complement strand
TTTGTCAATGCGGTACAGGGACACTTAGGCGATGCTTCGGCACTGGTGCGACGCCTAAAGTCGGTACGAGTTTCTGATGGGCTAATTCGTGATTGGCACGTCCAGCAGGCAATCCAAGAACTGCTAGCTGACCTATCGATGGTCTTCGAGTCATTACTGATGCTGCTTCCAGCCAATCAGGCACATCTGTTGGAGTCTCTGGCGTTAGACCCTACTGACAAGCCACAAAGTCGAGATTACATTCACAAGCATTACCTTTCGAGAGGAGGAAGTCTTCAAGGTGCGATCGCGGGATTGCAGCACAAAGGCTTGATTTACGGTTCGGAGCAAGGCTATCGGTTGGCTCTGCCTCTGTTTGCTTTGTGGCTTCGCCAGCGCTTGAGTTGATACCAAAGTGTGCGGGAGCGATCGCTTGACGGGGTGACAAGCTGCTCAAAAGCTTGATGGTTTTTCCCGATTCCTACACTAAATGCACGTTAGCTTAACACTACTTTACTTTCTGGGAGAGTCTTGCAGTTGGGATGCCTAAGAAAGCATCGAGTAACATAAATCATGGGCTGGCGAATTAAGCTCTCGATGGTTGGCGTTGATTTTTCTCCCTATCGGGACTTAAACAAATTTCAAGCCCAAACAAAGCCCAAACTCGCTTTGTAAGCCACGAATACGTCATGATTGTGGTTCAACCACTCGATAAAACGAAAAGACATCGCTGTCCGAAACGCCTCTAATGCTTCAGCAAAAGTATTTAAAGGTTTCGATGCCCAACGTCTTCTTAATCCTCCGGTTAAGGTATGCCATAAAATAAATGTATAGGCACAAAATACCAGAATGAAATGTCTCACCAAGCTTCTATAATCTCTAATTTGATATTCAGACAATCCTAACCATCCTTTGGCTTCTCGATAGAAAACTTCTACCCAATTTCTTTGAGCATAGGTGATTACTATCCATTCGGCTGTCGCTGTTGATGAGCCAACATTGGTGATAAAATAATCAATATCACTGGCTTGGTCGAAGGTTGAGGCATTCATGACGATAGCAATTGTTCTCTTTCCTTCTAGCTGTGATAGTTCAACTTCAATTGTTGCCACCCAAACGGTTTTCGGTTTATCTAATTTGAGTTGAACAGTGGTAAACTCCTCAACAGGCAAGGATTGGGCTAACTTATCTAAGCGAATCTCTTGGAGTTTATTTGCCGCTGTTTCAATTATCACTTTGCGGTTTTTAGCTAATCCCCCTAAATACTTGAGTTTCCTTTTTTCTAACTCCAGCAGAAACGTTGTGTTATTTCCATAGCCAGCGTCAACTAGCACGATACCCGGTCGGTATCCTCTCTCCAGACTTCGGTCAATTAAACCTAAGGCTAACTCTGGCTTTTTCTTGAATTCAATGTCTTTTTTTCCTTGAGGTAAAGAATTGGCATGTTGATATAACTCTATATCTAACGGTAGGCTTTTTTTGCCATCATATAGATGAGTTGTTACTACAACCACCCCATTCTCGGTTTTCCCGATTTCTCCAATGTACTGCCGTCCTACTCCGGCTGTAAAATTGCCGCTTTTTCTATGTCCTGAGTCATCAACGATTAACGTGAATCCTCTACTTATTCGAGTTTGAGAGCACTGATTCATTACCAGCAGGCGGCGCTCATTTACCTCTTGGGCTGACCAAGGGGCTTCCGTCAGAAAATGATGTAATCGGTGGTAAGCCACTCCTACAGCATTAGAGGCGATTTGTGACAGGTTTTTTCGCTCACTTTCCCCTAATAATCCTCCGA
>DATNQT010000612.1:0-12517 GCA_036703885.1 Candidatus Sericytochromatia bacterium | reverse complement strand
ATGATGCATCCCCATTAGTCAATAGACCTCTTGCAAAAGTCGAATTTTGATACGCAAAACCAATACTTTCAGCGTATGTATGAAATTAATCAGTATACCAGTATCAACAATTTAGGTACGGCGGTGCTGCTAGAAGCGCTGATCGACCGACCTGTCGAACGGTTGGTTGTGGCATCAAGCATGAGCGTTTATGGCGAAGGACTCTACAACAGGACTTACGCAACTGTCACATGCGATCGCTTAGAGCAACAGGTTGCTCAAGTAGACAGAACAATACAACCTGCTGAAAATTGAAAACAACCAACTCACCGTCTACACCCGCCGCCGCGAAGAACCCAATGGTGCATGGAAACCAGATGCACGCTGGCTTCAGGGTGCAGGGAAAACACCATTGGATTATTATCCCATTGAGTTGTGACGACATTACAGGAGAAATGCCCAAGCGTTCTGCTCCTATTCTCCCACTGCTTCAGCTTAAGACAAATCTGAACTAGGATGGAGATGAATACCTACTCTGTATGCCTCATCAAAGACTGCCGTGAATCAGGACTTACCCAAACGTTTTCAGGTCAACCTATCCGGTGCGGGCTGTTGGCTCACCCTCTTAGCAATTGGTTTATTGCTAGGAGCAGTTGGCTTAGGCTGGGTAGTCAACGGTTTTTTGATTCTGATCGGCTTAGTCCTCGTCTCACCAGTTATTGGGTGGTTCGTATTTCGCTGGTGGTTGAAACGCAATCTAGTTGAAGATAAGTGCCCAGTCTGTGCCTATGAGTTTACAGGTTTCAATCAGACCGAGTGCCAGTGCCCCAACTGTAGCGAACCCCTCAAGGTAGAGCAGGGGCATTTTAATCGCTTAACTCCTCCCGGTACGATTGATGTTGAAGCGGTAGAAGTATCTGTTCGACAGATTGAAGATTAAAAGCGAGCGGATTTAGGTTCTCTAGCTGTTTATTTAATGCCCTATACAGCCGTTTGCAAGTAAGTGAAGTACAGATGTAGAGGCAAAGTGCTTTTTCCTGGAGATAATTTGTACTCTATCTACCTGCAAACTGCTGTAAATAAATCGTGAAGGTAGTATGCAGTCTATCGCTCTTCTGTCAGTCTCGGAAAATTACGCTCACAGCCAAACTCTGAAAACCATCCTAATTAAGGATTTGAGCGATAAGTTTCTGATAGAAACTTAAAAACGTAGCCCAAGTTGGAAAACTCCCCTCACATCAGGGTTTCAGCATTTGCGATCACCCAGTTTGACAGAAGAGCGCTATTCTGGTATGGGCATTACCACCACAGCATCGCCTTCTTGCAAGCTTATATCTTGCCTCACATCTCCTTCTGAGAGTAACTCATAGAGATTTACGTTGATGATAGTTGGTTCTGAACTGTTACTGGTTCGTCGGCGAACTTGAACCCGGCGAATATCGGCATTTTGGGTTATGCCTCCTGCCGACTGAATCGCTTGGGTTACAGTAGGCAGCTGCTGTTGCGCTGTGGGACTTCCACCTGCTTTATCAAGGAAATAAGGTCCAGGAATCTGCACTTCACCGATGACCGCAATATGGATGCGCTGCAATGTCTCTGGTTGGGCGTTCGGTTGAGCCTGACCAACTAGTTTGTGTGAAGCGGCATCAACAATAGGAGCAGCTAAGGTTGGAATAACCATCAAAGACACTGAAATAGCGGAGCCTAAAAGTACTATCCAGGTTCGGTATTGCATGAGAGTTACTCCAACCAGTAGGAAATTCAATAACCTATGGTTGAGGACTGGGACTGATTTGTTCAAGTTCCCAGTTGTTATCGAAAACCAGACATCATCTGGTTAACTGCGCTTTTGGGTGATGGTTAGAGTGTAGGGATGCTGACCTCCAGCGCGATCGCCTACGTAAATTGAGTAACTACCTTTTTCCCAGTATCCAGGAGCTTCAATCTTGCCTCCAGAAAAATTATCTGCCTGTACGCAGGAACTTCCATTAGGAGCTTGAATCAATAGTGTTGGTTGACCTGCGCCTTGCACGTTGAAGCGCAAATAATTAAAGTTCTCGCTCAAGTTAACGACAACATTCGGTGTCGCCGCAATCATGCCACAGTTCTTACTGGCTTGGGAGCCTCCAGAAGTGCCCCTAACAACCAGATCCGGCTGAAACCCAGGCTTAATCTCCGCTATCTGAGAGCGAACCATACCCGCGCTAGCCAAGAACATCGCTACGGCAGCGGGAACAACTATCCAGTTCTTAAATCTTTTCATATTGTTATTCCCTACCTATGATTAGATCTTCCTACTAAAAGTGTCCTAGAGAATGTAGACATTTAGGGCGGTATATGTTCCTCTTTCCCAACTGTCACGGGAGAGACGACAAGAAGAGAAACAGTTAAGGAAGACTTTTCGCCGTCTTGGGTTTTTTGTGAGGGATTTACTTTAAAATCGCACCAGATGCTCCGGATGCTATGCATTAACTTATGAATCCACAAGAAAATCGAGATTACGAGCGAAGACTTCAGGAGCTAGAAATGGAAGCGGACAGCAAAACCCATCCATCCATAGACGATCGCATTGGACAACCACTCCAGCGCCAAGTCAATAATCAACCTGAAAAATCCGTGTTAAATCAAGTGGCAAATTGGTTTAACAGCCTGCCGCGTGGTGCTAAAGTTGCCGTGGTGATCATTGCCACACTCGTAGGCTTTTCAATTCTCAGAAGTGTGCTACAACTAGTTGCTTCTTTGTTCAGTCTTGCC
Organism: Candidatus Sericytochromatia bacterium; assembly: GCA_036703885.1. GTDB lineage: Bacteria > Cyanobacteriota > Cyanobacteriia > Cyanobacteriales > Coleofasciculaceae > CADCTM01. The sequence goes on along the minus strand of DATNQT010000612.1, from coordinate 9,784 downwards.
ATATTAGGAGTAATACTGTACTTGGTGTATAAGTTCTTCGTTACTCCCAAGTCTTAAGTAAGTGCAAACCCCAATTCGTGGCGTTAAATTTGAGCATGGCTAGCCCTACTATAAAAACCGGAACCAGTAAACAGGGTAGCCGCTCGTTTCCGCTAAGGCTTCCCTCAGCTTTGTCATTGGTCACCAGGCGGTGCGCGGCTGTCGTCTTGGAAGTCTCACTGGTTGCTGCGAGTGCAATGGTTCCTTATGGCATTGGTTTGTACGCCAAAGAACACTTAACGGCAGAACCTGTTCCCCTAAATCCAGTACTGGCGTCTACTGAGGAGGCGATCGCAAAAACCCTTGCCTACCCATTGCGCGAGTCATCAAATCGGCAGGTAGCCCCTTTAACAAATTTATTCTGGTGTGGGGCGCTCGTGCTACCTGTGGTGGTGACGAGTTGGCAACTCTATCTTTTGGGAAAAACTGGAAAAACCACACCCAAAGCCTGGTTAGGAATTCAGGTTGTTACTGCCTACGGAGAACCGCCAGGTTTGATACGTGCGGCGTTCCGTGAGGGAGTAGGACGCTGGGGATTGCCAGTTGGTACAGCTTATTTACTCTGGCGTTACACGGGTGCTTTTCCAGATATCGGGGTTCTGCTAGGACTGGCGGGATTGATGCTGCTGGCAGAGAGTGCCAGTGCCCTGTTCCACTCGCGACGCCGCACCCTACACGACCAACTGGCAGGAACTTATGTTTTAGATGCCAATCGCAGTGCCTCTCCCTATGTGAAACATTTTCAGACAGGGCGAGCTATGCCGCAGAGCCAATCAGTCACGCTGGAGGTAGAAAGCGATTGGCACTCACCTGATGAAGAAGTATCGACAGGTGCAAAATCTAACAGAATCACAACTATTGTAATTACCTCCCAACAACCAAAGCAGCGCCCTCTGAATCTTTGGTATTGGATGCGCCGACATCCTGGTCTTGCCCTGCTGATTATCGCGATCGCTAGTATGGTATCGGTATTGGGAACCTTTGTTGGAACTCAAATTTATATTCAAAGTCAGGCAAACCGACGAGAGTTCAAAAACCAGGATAACCAGGTATTTCTGGCACTCGTTAAGCAATTAAGTTCAAGTGGAGCGACTGCTGTAGAAGAGCGACAAGGAGCAATCCTGGCACTGGCAAGGCTTGACGATTCGCGTACAGTTCCATTTCTGGTGGATTTACTCGGTCAGGAAAAGACACCTGCCCTAATTGACTCTATCCAGCAAGCGTTGGTGGGTACGGGTTCAAAAGCGTTACCCGCACTGCAACGTTTGAATCAATCTTTGCAAAATGACCAGGAGACGCTCCAGCGTCGGGGTACGCCTGGAGAACAGCAGTTGGTTGCTTTGCGGCAGCGGGCAACTAATCGAGCGATCGCCAAAATTCTCACTATCTATACTACTCAACTCCACAACACTGACCTGAGTCGCACAAATTTGGGTCAGATTAGCACAGGTGCTGCCCAATTTACGTTAGTTTTAGATAACCTTGACTTATCCGGCATCAACTTCCGCTCGGCTAATTTGTCAAATGCTAGTCTGCGGGGAAGCCGCTTCCACGGACCCGGTGAGGATGGACGCTTTAATACCTTTGATGACTGGATTGCTGACTTAAGCGGTGCGACCCTCAGAGGAGCTGACCTAACTGGTGCTAGCCTGAACAACGTCCTCATGAATCGTACCAATTTAGTACGGGCGACCCTAAATCGGGCAAACTTGTCTGAGAGCCGTTTAATCAACGCCAACCTCAGCAGCGTACAGCTCATTGGAGCGAACTTGCGTCAAGCTATTTTAGAAAATGCCAGCCTCACGGGAGCGGATTTGGGAGAGGCAAATTTAACCTCGTCTAATTTGCATGGGGCACGCTTAGGACAGGTGAAAGCGATAGGGAGCGAGTTCTCCTTCGCCGATTTAACTAAATCGAACTGGCAAGGCGCTGACCTTTCAAGAGCAAAGTTGAGCAACGCCAATCTCCAAGAGGCTGACCTGATTTCAACTAAACTTGCTGGGGCGAATCTTCGCAATGCTCAACTGCAAAATGCCAAGCTACGCAACTCTAACTTGAGTAGCGCCGACTTACGGGGAGCCAATGTGGCAGGAGCCGATTTCCAAGGAGTCGTCTTTAGTGCTGCTATCCCTAACCAGTCCAATCAATTTATCGAAACACCACCAACCACCGCATCAGCCGCTCGCGTGAAGGGTGTTAATTTTGCCAAAGCTAAAAATTTAGATGCCAAGCAAATTAACTTTATCTGTACCTATGGAGGGCTTCATCCTCAATGCCCACAGCGGAAGTAAGCGACCAATAGTATTTAACTTGTAACTCGTTATGACGACAGACAACCAGACGATTAAGCTCGATCAATTTTTGAAATTTGTTGGAGTCGCTTCTACTGGTGGTGAAGCCAAGCTAATGATTCAAGGTGGAGGAGTGAAAGTCAATGGTGAAACCGAGACTCGACGGGCACGGAAATTGGTGATAGGGGATTCCGTGATGGTACAAGGAGAAACTTATACCGTTGAGTTGAACTAATAAAGCCGACAACCGCGTACTGATTGCTGTCGATTTCAACACCTGCGATCGTCGAATGTAGGGTTTATAGCAGTAGCCACTGAGGTTAGGACAGTAGGAACACTCAAAAGCCTTTTATAGACTGTGGCGAGCACTCAGCACTCAGCACTCAGCACTCAGCACTTTGCCATAACTCTCCTTACTCAAAGGAAGCGTAACTGTAAATGTTGTCCCTACCCCAACTTCACTGTTGACGGTAATCTGACCTCTATGTAAATCTACAGACCTTTTGACAATAGCAAGACCTAGTCCCGTCCCAGGGATATTACCAACATTTTTAGAGCGATGAAACGCCTCAAACAAGTGTTGTTGATCTTCTAGAGGAATGCCGATACCTTCATCTTGAATTTGAAAAATTACCTGACCACTTTTACAATTCAATTCAAACTTAACTGTATTGCCAGTTGGTGAATATTTAATGGCATTACTGAGTAAGTTGCTAAGAATATGTCGTAGCAGTTTTTCATCCAAGTAACCATCAAGCTCTGGAAACTGGCAGCTAAAAGCTATTATGTGTTCGCTTTTTGTAGTCAGTTGTATTTGTTCTACTAAATTACAACAGAATTGAACTACGTCTAGCGCTTCTGGATTAAACTCTAATTTTCCAGCTTCAGCTTGACCAATTATTAGTACGTCATTTAATAGCTGAACTAGATGTTGGACATTAGAGTGAATCCGCTGAAAATGAACAGCTTTTTTCTCCTCAGACCATTTATGGCTATAATGTTCGAGCAATTCAGCGGAACCGAGGATAGTGGTTAGAGGTGTACGGAACTCGTGGCTCGTCATGGAAATAAAGCGAGATTTGAGTTCATTAAGTTCCTGTTCTTTTTCTAGTGCAATCCGCAGTTCCATCTGGGTGATAACTTGCCGTCCCAAAGCCCTCAGAGCTTCAATTTGCTCACTTGTCAGATGACGTGGAGTACGGTCGATTACACACAAAGTACCAAGGGAAAAGTTATCAGGGGTTACTAAAGGAACTCCTGCATAAAACCGGATATCCGGATCGGACAGTACCAATGGATTAGTGGCAAACCGCTCATCGTTCAGCACATTCGAGACAATTAACGGTTCAGCAGGAGAGAGAATGGCATGAGCACAGAATGCAACCTCCCTAGATGTTTCGGTGGCTTCCAAACCAACTTTTGACTTGAACCACTGCCGATCGGCATCAACCAGGCTAACAAGAGCAATAGGAGTCCCACAAATATAGGAAGCTAAAGCTGTCAAATCGTCAAAGGCAGCTTCTTCTGGAGTATCGAGAATATTGTAGCGATGAAGTGCCTTTAACCGCTCTACCTCGTTGTCAGGGATAGGTGCTGGTGAAGCTTTTGGTATCGGCTTGTTGCGAACGGATTTAGAGTTGAGGAGTCTGGGGGTATCTCTACTTAATCTTCGACTCAACAACCTCAAAAAGTTTCCGAATGGTGAGCGCCAGAGAGTTAGAAGAACTCTCATCTTCCCAATTGCGGATTTTATAGGTCTTCTAGGGAGCATCACTACTTGGCTTACTTCTGCCGCAAATTACAACTGTATTCACCCATCTCCATCAGCTTCTGCTCAATTAGCTTTATCGCCATCAGGACGGGGTAGTGCACCCATTCTCCCTACGGCTAATTGTTGGATAAGTAATACCCAAAAAAGCCGCAAACTGTTTTTGTGTCAGTCCCGTTATAACAATTTCCTAGTCTGTTTATTCAAGTCCGTTCCATCTGACGTAGCACGTAACTGCTCATTTGCATCATTTGCTACACCATAGCGAAGCTCTGGTTGGCGAAAAACCGGAAATTTACGGAAAACAAAAAGCTGACCAGGAAATCTTCTCAGTAAATTCTCGTAAGAGTTACTAGCATGAAGGGGGTAAGGTGACAAGGTGAGTTTTAATGGGTCAGTAATTTTTGCTACCCTGCACTAGCTTAATAGTGCGTCCTAAGTGTTTATCTCTGTTGCCTACCAGTTTCCTCTTTGGTGTTTTGGCATTGGTGAGTTGCTTTTGAAGCGATCGCGAATATAAAACCCGCTCGGACTTCGCCAGTCCTGCCATGATCGTAACGGACAGTTTCTCAGCTCTAGATCATAAAAATTTGCATAGATAAATTCAATGATTACTATCTGTATTTACAGTATTACTCTATATAAGACGGATTTACTGTCAGTATTGGGGAATCGTTTAGCTTTATCCTTCTTTTTTGTTCAACTAACTATTACACTTTAATTTAAAGCTAAAAAAAACATTAAGTTGCTGCTAAAAGCCCTGAGTAAAAGTAGGGCTGATTTGGTGTCGCTTCTACAGACTTGAGAATTTCTCCACTTAAAAAGACGTAATGCCGATGGTTCAGCTCCTCCTCCACTCAGCTTGGTTAATTCCTTGCTACGCATTAATCGGTGCAATTTTGACAATACCTTGGTCGCCTGCCCTGATTCGTCGCACGGGACCAAGACCAGCTGGTTATATCAATGCAGTGATGACCCTCATCGCTTTCTTACACGGTATAGTTGCTCTACAAGCAACTTGGAATCAACCCGCGCAAGAATTACTAATTCCCTGGCTCCAAGTAGCCGATTTAGATTTATCAATTCCTGTAGAACTTTCGTCCGTGACGATCGGTGCAACCCTTGTGGTGACGGGAATCAACCTGCTTGCCCAGATTTACGCGATCGGGTACATGGAGATGGATTGGGGTTGGGCACGTTTCTATTCCCTGCTGGCATTTTTTGAAGCGGGAATGTGTGCGCTTGCCCTGTCCAACTCATTGTTTTTTAGCTATATCATTCTGGAAATCCTCACGCTGGGAACTTACCTCCTAGTCGGGTTTTGGTTCAATCAGTCTTTGGTGGTTACAGGTGCCAGAGATGCTTTCTTAACCAAACGTGTAGGAGATTTATTTTTATTGATGGGGGTAATTGCGATCTATCCCCTATCAGGAACCTGGAATTTTTCGGAACTAGCCGAGTGGGCAAGTACGGCTAATATAGATCCAAAAGTCGCGGCTTTGTTAGGTCTAGGTTTAATTGCAGGACCGATGGGTAAATGCGGTCAATTTCCTCTCCATCTGTGGCTCGATGAAGCGATGGAAGGACCTGTTCCCAGCACGATCTTACGGAATTCAGTGGTGGTGGCAACGGGTGCTTGGGTACTTATTAAGATTCAACCCATTATTGCCCTTTCTCCCTTGGCTGTATCTGCAACATTGTTTATTGGTGCAGTCACAGCCCTGGGCGGTACGATGGTGGCGATCGCACAAATTGACATTAAACGCACCCTTTCCTATCTAGTCAGTGCATACATGGGCTTGGTGTTTATTGCTGTAGGCAGTGGACAAATCGAAACGGCGCTGTTGTTGATGTTGACCTATGCGGTAGCAATGGCACTCTTGGTAATGAGCGTCGGTGCAATAGTTTGGAACAGTGTTACCCAGGATGTTACTCAATTAGGTGGTCTGTGGTCTAAAAGACCTGCCTCTGGGTTATCCTATCTCGTCGGTGCGGCTGGATTAGTTGCACTCCCTCCCCTCGGTGGCTTCTGGGCTTTAGTGCAATTAGGCGACCAGCTTTTGGGCACTCAACCTTGGTTGTTTGGAGTGTTGCTGTTGGTGAATACTTTAGCCGCTTTTAGCTTGACCCGCGTGTTCGGTCTAGTATTTGGCGGGAAAGCCAAGCAGATGACGGAGCGATCGCCTGAGATTCACTGGCCGATGGCTTTCCCAATGTTGCTCTTAATGGGTTTCACTTTACACGTTCCCCTGCTACTCCTGCAATGGCAACTGTTACCAGGGTCAACCTTGAATACAACGGTTGCGGGCTTGCTGGTTTTGTCGAGTGTAGTGGGTTGCGGTTCTGGGGCAGTCATCTATCTCAATAACAGATGGGCAAAACCCGTGCGATTTGGCTCTAAGTCATTCCAAGACTTCTTTGCCTACGACTTTTATACTCAAAAGCTTTACCGCCTGACTATTGTGTTTGTGGTTGACGTAATATCCAGGGGTATTTCCTGGGCTGACCGCTACATCATTGACGGATTAGTCAACCTGGTCGGTCTAGCAACCGTCTTCAGTGGGCAAAGCTTAAAGTACAACGTTTCCGGTCAGACTCAGTTTTACGCGCTAACGATTCTTTTAGGAATCGCTCTGTTGGGAATTGCAGTAACTTGGCCGTTGTTGTCACGCCTTTCGCTGTTTATTGGTAGTTGAGGAAGTTAGTTCTCAGGTGAGTGTTGACTAATTGCTAATTGTGCGTTGGATTTATGACTTCTATTAAGTATTAGCAATTAGCCAAAGTAGAATTCACTAATTTTTGGAAGGATCTGAATCACTCTATGCTTAGTACCTTGATCTGGTTGCCCGTGTTCGGCGCGGCTATCGTCGGGCTTTGGCCCGGAAAAGCAACGGCGACTCAAGTCCGTTCTGTTGCAATAGCGATCGCCTGTGCTATCTTACTCGTAACCGTCTGGCTAGGGAGTCAGTTTGACTTAACCTATTCAGGATGGCAGTTTCAAGAGTATTTACCCTGGATTCCCCAAATCGGCTTGACCTATAAGCTGGGCGTTGATGGCTTGTCCTTTCCGTTGCTAGCTTTAGGGAGTCTGCTGACTTTAATGGTCATCTTCAGCAGTAGGCTTGAAGTCAATCGCCTTCGCCTCAAATATGCTCTAATTCTGCTGGTTAATGCTGGTGTTACGGGAGCCTTTCTAGCTCAGAATTTACTGCTGTTCGTTGTATTTTACGAACTAGTAGTCATTCCCCTTTACCTGTTGATTGCGATTTGGGGAGGTTCCAAACGCGAATATGCAGCGATGAAGTTTCTCATCTATACAGCCGTATCGGGGATTCTGGTTCTGGCTGCATTCTTGGGAGTAACTTGGGTTGGGCACTCCACCAGCTTCGACTATGATGCGATCACGACTCAAGGATTACCCTTAACAACTCAGCTAATTCTCTTAACAGTGATTTTGGTCGGGTTCGGCATCAAAATTCCTCTAGTTCCCTTGCATACCTGGATGCCAGATGCCTATGTTGAAGCATCTCCAATGGTGGCAATTCTCTTAGGTGGCATGGTTTCTAAGTTGGGAACCTATGGCTTAGTGCGGTTTGGTTTGCAACTATTTCCCGAAACTTGGGCGTTTGTAGCTCCGGGACTCTCGGTTATTGGGGTGGTTAGTGTAATGTATGGGGCATTAAGCGCGATCGCTCAAAAAGATATTAAGCGCATGGTCGCCTATAGTTCCATCGGTCACATGGGCTATATCGTTGTCGCCGCAGCAGCTTTCACACCCTTAAGTCTCTTGGGTGCTGTCTCCCAAATGGTCAGCCACGGTTTAATCCTGGCAATTCTGTTTTATTTAGTGGGTATTATCGAAACCAAAGTGGGTACTCGCGACTTAGATGTCCTCAATGGCTTGATGAATCCCATGCGCGGTTTACCCTTAGTAAGCGCCCTCTTGATTTTAGGAGGAATGGCTAGCGCCGGAATTCCAGGTCTTGCGGGTTTTATCGCTGAATTTCTGGTATTTCAAGGCAGCTACTCGGTTTTTCCGTGGCAAACGCTTCTGTGTATCTTTGCTTCTGGCTTAACTGCGGTTTACTTCGTGATTCTGCTCAACCGCACCTGTTTTGGCAAACTCGATAACAAAACTGCCTACTATCCTGTAGTCCGGGGGGTAGAAAAAGCTCCGGCTTTGGTTTTAGCCGCCCTCATCTTCTTTTTGGGAATACAGCCTACTTGGTTGGTGCGCTGGACTGAAACGACGACAACTGCGATCGTTGCTGCTGTCCCAAGTAATAGTAATCCGCAACTAGCGCTCAACTATCACCCAAATGTAGCAACTAACAAATAGTGAGTTCCGTCAGGAATTTATTTCCTGGCGGTTAACACCGATAGATACAAAATCTGAAACTAGAAAAATCTGTTCAATCAAGAGAAATAAGACCATGACAGCCGCTCTAGATAAAGGTACTACAGCACCTAAAACTAAACTGCCTCCTTCTGGACATGAATTTGCAGAAGTGGTTCACCGCCTAGAAGCTGGGGGGGCAATGGTTCCAGATACGCCAGAAAATCTGATGCAAATTATCGGCATTTGGAAGGCTTATGCGGTGCCGATGGATTTCTACTGGCGCGATTTACTTTACATTGCGGAACGTGTCTTTTTAGAGCCGTTTCCCTTCTTTAAATACTTCCTTCCTAAAGAGTATTTAGAGCTGCACAATCACTACGCTGGCGATGATGCCGATTTGCGGATTTGGCGCGGACCCGCTACTGCCCATCCCGAACTTTTGGAGTTCATAGAGAAGGGAGAAGCTGGTAAAATGCCCAAGTTGTTACACCACTTGTGGCACGATCGCATCAATATGGAGTTCGCTGAAGCCTGTATGCAGGCGATGCTTTGGCATCGAGGCATGGGTGGGCAATTTGACCCCTACCTAGATAGCGACGAGTACAAAGCCAATGCAGACAGGGCAATTAAGGCTTACTTCCAGGGAAATCCAGTGATGTTGGGAATCTATAAAGCGTTCCCAGACTTGTTCTTAGAGCAGTGCCGCCAGATGTCTTACTACAGTAATTTGGGGTTGTTCTGGGAAGTGATGGCTCCGGTTTTCTTTGAGGTGTCTGACCTGTATGATGAGGGGAAAATCACAACTGTCCCTGAGGCAATGAATTTTTTGGTGAACGGGATATTTGCGATCGCAGGTCGTCCCATCTACCACCACGTCTACATCCGGGGCGAATGCTACGAAATCATCCCCAAATCAAAAGGCTTCATGTGGCTGTATGAAGCGGCACTCCCTTATGTTGAAGCCGTTTTCTATCGCACCGCACCGTTCCGGGGAACGAAATCTTACAATGCTCAAGCCAAGCAAGTCCCCGATGAGCAGAAGGACTTCCACTACGGGGTTCTCTATGCTGATAAATTCCCAGTAGGAACAGCAGGCATCCCACCTACACTATTAATGCAGGATATGCTTCACTTCCTGCCTCCCTATCTCAAGGAATTTTACAAAGACCGTTGTCGGGGTGAGGATGATATCCTCAACCAAATCGCGGTAACGTTCCAACGTTCTATGTATTGTGTTACCTCTGCGGTGTTTCAAGCCTTGCGGGCTGCACTTTTGTATCCCTTGGATGACCCAAACCCGAAGCACCTGCAAGCAAATCGGGCTTTCTTTGAGGCGCAGTTAGACCG